>NZ_JBFRSX010000019.1:0-113928 GCF_041473835.1 Vibrio sp. 10N.222.55.A1
TGTTGCTGTTGCTGTTGCTTCTGAGCCTGTTCGACAATCTCTAGGTTCTTCTTCGCATAAGCATGTTCAGGGTTGCTTTCAAGAATACGTTGATACTCTTGGATCGCTTGGTCGTACTTACCTTGTTGGGCTTGAGCGTTAGCAAGGTTGTAGCGAGCATCTTCACTAGAAAGCTCTTGCAGCGTCTGCTCTGCGGCTTCGAAATCACCGGCTTTGTATTGAGCAATGCCTTTCCACTCTTGTTGGGTGAACTGTTCAGCAGCTTGTTGGAAGTCCTCGTCCTGATACAGCTGATAGCCTACTTGATCATTGGTTTTCCACGGGTTCGCAAACGCAGTATTTGGTTGGCTAAAAGAGATAACTCCAGCTAAGGCACACCAAATAACCCCTTTCCTGAATAATCCAAGTGCCGGAAGTAATAGCAAAGGCAGTAACCAGAAACCGTTGTTCACTCTGGTGTTGAGTGAGTTCTTGGTCTTGGTTACTTCCGATGTTGTTGCAACGCGGTCGAGGTAGCTCGCGATGTGTTCAACATCTGAGTTATCAAATTGAACTTCAGTGAACGTGCCACCATAGCGGCGTGTAAGCTCGCGCATGTTCTTCAAGTTGGTTCTTGCCACCACGGTTTGTCCTGAGTCGCTTTGCAGCATCGACCCCGTAGGTAACGAGATTGGCGCACCGTTTTCACTCCCTACAGCTAGAATCGACAATGTCCAATCGTTGCCAGAGAGTAGGGAGTCGATCTGCTTCTTCTCTTGGTCATCGATGTCATCAGCAATCAATACCAAATCACCTTGGTAGATCTTCGCGCGAGTCATCATATCAATCGCAAGCTTAACGGCTGATGCGGCATCACCACCTTGATAAGGCATGATATCTGGCGATAGGTTAGGCACTAGGTTTTTGATGGTGTTGATGTCTGACGTTAGCGGGCTAATGGTGTAAGCATCCCCAGCATACGCCACCATGCCTGTTAGCCCTTCCTTCCATAATGAAAGCAGATCAAGAGCCTTGTATCGCGCTTGAGTTAAGCGATTCGGCTTAATATCGGTGGCATACATTGACATCGACATGTCCATGATCACAACTCGTGCCTGCGTTTTTTCAAAGCTTGGTTGTTCGTTTTTCTCGAAGCTTGGCCCAGCTAACGCAATAACGCCGACCAGCCACCAAATACCGAAGTAAGTACTGCGATTTTTCGATGGCTTGCTTGATTCTGGCGCCAAGTAACGGGCGATGTGTGACGCGAGTAATCCTTGTTTGGACTGTGTCTTGCTCAGCCACCAAATAGCGGGCAGCACGGCAAGCGCCAAGAACCAATATGGGTAGATAAAAGTAAAGTTAGACATTGTTTCTCCTAATGGCTAACAGCATAAATGCGAAGAACATTGCCGCCGACAGTGGCCATACAAACCACTCTTGTTGCGGTCGCCAGATCTTAGTGGCGTTCGTCACGGGCTCTAACTGGTTAATGGTGTCGTAAATCGTCGCTAACTCTTTGCTGTCACGCGCTCGGAAGTACTGACCGCCGGTGCGTTTGGCAATTTCTATTAGTGTACGTTCATCCAAGTCTTGAGCAGTATTGACTTTGCGCGTCATGAAGAACTCTTTGACCATCATCTCGCCTGCACCGACACCCACGGTGTAAATCGTTGCGTCGTATTTCTTTGCAATATCCGCCGCTTCTAATGGGTCTAATACCCCGGCGGTATTACTGCCGTCGCTGAGTAGAATCATTACACGTTGGGGTGCATCGCTATCGACAAAGGTTTTGGTGGCAAGACCAATACCATCACCAATCGCTGTTTGAGTACCAATCAGCTTTAACACCGCTTGATTGAGCTGTTGTGAAAGCGTATCTCTATCTAGCGTAAGCGGGGTCTGCAAGTAGGCGTGATCAGCAAATAACACCAGTCCAACTCGGTCGCCTTTTCGTCGCTCAATAAAGTCACTCAATACGCGTTTCACCGCCGATAAGCGGTCGATGTACTC
The DNA here is from genome assembly GCF_041473835.1 of Vibrio sp. 10N.222.55.A1. Classification (NCBI taxonomy): domain Bacteria; kingdom Pseudomonadati; phylum Pseudomonadota; class Gammaproteobacteria; order Vibrionales; family Vibrionaceae; genus Vibrio; species Vibrio sp. 10N.222.55.A1. The sequence continues at coordinate 1,993 of NZ_JBFRSX010000019.1, forward strand.
GCCATTGAATTGCATGTCCTCTTGGCTCATGGAGTAGGAGAGGTCGACAACTAACATTAAATCACGATGCTTCGGCTGAAACTCCACCGGTTCGCCATACCATACAGGGCGTGCGCTCGCCGTAACCAGCAGAAGCCAGATAATCACGGACAACGCCTTTGGTAAGCGACTGCTCGGTGTTTTGGTATTGCTGTCTTCTGGCAGAAATGGAAGCCTTAGGGCATTGCTCGATTCTGACTTTGGTGAGAACAAGTAAACGAGCAACGGCAGTGGCGCGATGAAGAACATCCACCACCAAACGAACTCGATGTTTAGCAAGTCCCTGCTTAGAAACATAGTGCTTAGAAAATCACTCATAACGACCTCGCTTTGGAGGAAGTGCTTTGCGAAGCCAAGTTTCGCAATCATTAACCAATTGCTGTTGAGCCTTTTTCTGTTCGTCGTTCATTAGGGCTACATCTTGATAGAGCGCTTGTTGCCACTGGGATTGTTTTGCTACAAATAACGGCTTCGCCAATTGCGCATCTAAGAACTTCAACCAATCATCACCAGACAAACCTGCAATTTTTTCACGAGGGAAATAGCTCAGTGCTGCTTGACGAACGATGTCTTGAGCTTTGCTCAGAGACAAGCCATCTTGGGACTGACTATTACTAAAGTAAGACAGCGCTTCTTGTTTCGCCTGTTGATTGTTTTTTCTACGTTTTAGAATGAAAAACACCAAAGCAATCAGGAAAATGGCTGTGATAATGACTGCCCACCAACCCCACGCCAAAGGCCACCAAGTCGGGGCGTCTGGCGCAATCACCGGACTTAAATCTAAGGGCTGTTTCATGACTGAGCTCCTGATATCTGGCCCATGAGTGACTGCGCACTCGACAGCGAGCTATAAGGTATCGCGAGAGATAACCCCATCTGTTGCAGCTGCTGTTTCTTAAGCGAAAAAGCATGGTTAAGCTTTTGCTTTTCTTTATTAGAAGAGAAATTAAACCATTGAGTTTTGCTGCCATCGGTGACCTGTTTAGAGCCTTTATAGGTGGTTTCACCTTGCTCTAGCGGGTCGTAGAAATGCACAAGACGTACTCTGTTGTGTCGGCGAATTTGACTGATAAGTGAGTAGTCACTTTCTTGGTAACGCACAAAGTCACTGAGCATAATAATATCGCTTCCTTTAGGGCAAAGCTGGTGCAGAGATTTCAGTCCATGCTCTAAGGTCGTGTCATTATGATTGTCGTGATTAGTCAGTGCCGTATTATTGATTTCTATGACTTTTTGCAAAATACGCAGTGGAGCATGGTTGCTTGCACTTGGCTTAATCTCAATGACCTCTTTGCCAGTATCGATCACCGCGCCAATTCGATCTTTTTGAGCCACAGTAAGCCAGCACAGTTGGCTAGCAAAGTGTGCAAGTTGAACCGATTTCAGCAACAAGGTTGAGCCGAAAATCATGCTGCTTGATAAATCTAAATACAAGATGACAGGTTGTTCTCTCTCTTCAGAGAACAGCTTAGTATGCGCTTTGCCTGTTCTTGCGGTTACTCGCCAGTCAATGCTGCGTATGTCATCACCCGCTTGATATTGACGAACTTCAGAGAAATTCATCCCGCGACCTTTACGGTTGCTCTCGTGTTGGCCGTTAAGCTGTGACCAAAGGCTCTTGGCGGGAGGCAACCAGCGAACAGACTGCGCTTTGTATTGCAGCAGCTCATCCAGATTTAACGTGACGCCGTCACTATGGTTGGGTAGTTGATTATTCATGCGCGTATCCCTATGCGCTGCCAACCAATGAAATAAGGTGTGCGATCACTTGGTTTGCGGTGACACCTTCAGCTTGTGCGTGGTAGCTGCGCAGTAGACGGTGGCGTAACACAGGGAATGCCATCGCTTGAACGTCTTGTGGCGTGACGTAATCTCGTCCTGCAAGCCAAGCGTGAGCGCGGGCACAACGGTCTAACGCAATGGTTGCACGCGGGCTGACACCCATGTCTAACCATTGATCAAGTTGGTCACTGTATTGCTTAGGTTGGCGAGTCGCCATAACCAGTCTGATGATGTACTGCTCAATGGTGTCTGCCATGTGAATGTTGAGCACTTCTTGGCGCGCTTCAAAGATCGTTTGCTGAGATATCTGTTGTGGCTGAGCTGATTCGTTACCTTGAGCCTCACCACGGTTGAGTCGTAAGATCTCAAGCTCGCTTTCCATATCTGGGTATTCAACCTCTAGGTGAAGCAAGAATCGGTCTAACTGAGCTTCCGGTAGCGGGTAAGTCCCTTCTTGTTCAATTGGGTTCTGTGTTGCCATTACCAAGAACAACTCAGGCAGCGCATAGGTTTTTCGACCGGCAGTTACTTGTTTCTCTGCCATTGCTTCCAGCATTGCCGCTTGAACTTTCGCCGGAGCTCGGTTGATCTCATCCGCTAGAATCAGCGAGTTGAAAATCGGGCCTGATTGGAAAGTGAACTCCCCAGTCTCAGGACGGAAGATGTCGGTACCCGTCAAATCAGCAGGTAACAGATCGGGAGTGAATTGAATGCGGTGGAAGTGACCCTCAACACAATCAGCCAATGATTTTACTGCGCGAGTTTTTGCTAAGCCGGGAGGTCCTTCAACGAGGATATGACCATCCGCTAAAAGGGCGATCATCAGTTGCTTAACGAGCTCTTTTTGACCAATGATTTGAGACTCTAGATAGTTTTGAAGGACTTCGAAATTTGTTTTGTGCATTTTGGACTCTCTGGGTATCCATTTGATTTTTATTTTGAGTATTGGTCACTGATTTCGAGGAAAAAGTTCCAGTACATTTGCGTAATTTATTTTTTCAAAATTGGAAATATTTACAAGTGGTTAGCTAAAAAAATCGTTAGGTTGTGATTATTACTATATCAATTGGTTTTTATATACAAAAGCTCGGCGGTGGGGAGTGGTTTGAGTTCGGTTGGGTCTCAGGGGGCGAGAACTAAAATTGACTCTCGACAATGCGGTATTTGCTTAGTTAATTCATGCTCAAGGTGAATATTTCTAATTGTTACATCATATTTGCAGTTTTTTGAGAAGAAAGTATCTAGTTTTATTGGTTGTGGCCGATACATCACTCAGATTGTGCATTGCTTGTTGGAGTGCACTAAAAAAGTCCTGTTCAGGGTATACCAATAACGAGCGATTCTTTTTAAAGGTCCAAATATGTTTAAAACTAACTCTCTGAGTATCAAGCAAAAAGTTGTACTTGGAATTACCTTTGCGGTTCTTGCATCGACAGTGATTGTCGGCGTAATGGCACAACAACAAGCAAGAGATGTATTAAGTCATCGATTGATCGATATTGAACTTCCAGGAATGCTAGAGCGAATCAATGGTGAAATTGACCGAGAAGTCTCTCAGCTATTACTAGCGGCGGAGCAAATTGCTTCAAATGAATTTATTTCTGATGCTATCGAATCGACCGATCGCGATCCCGCACTAGAAAATAAACTGGTGAAACAGCTGAACAATGTTCGTAACCAGTATCAGTTGAACGATGCCTCAGTGGCGAACCGTCAAACTGCTTACTACTGGAACCAAAATGGCTTCCTACGTCAGTTAAACCAACAGCAAGATGGTTGGTTCTTTGGCTTTACGCAATCTGGACAGCCGACCATGGTGAGCATGTTCCAAGAAGCCAATGGCGAAGTGAAGATGTTTGCTAACTACCAACAGCCTTCTGGTTTGGCTATGTCTGGTCTATCAAAGTCGATGGATGACATGGTTAACCTGCTGAACGGTTTCAAGATTGAAAATACCGGTTTTGTCTTCTTAACCGATAGCCAAGGTGATGTTCAAATTCACCGTGAGCGTTCTCGCAGTGACTCTTCACTTCAACAACTTTACGGTCCTCAAGCAAGCCAACTACTGAACAAGTCGGGCTTCAACCTGATTACTACAGAAAGCCAAGGCCAAGAGCTGTTCGTGGCGAGCTTGTATGTGTCTTCAATGGACTGGTTCGTTATTGGTGTGGTACCAACCGGTGAAGTGTTTGCTGAGCTTGATGCGACTGCGCAGAAGATGCTGATCATGACTGCGGTTGTGGCGTTAGTCTTTATCCTAATGGGCGTAGTTCTGGCGAACAGCATTACTCAACCGATCAAGCTTTTGGCTAAGCGTTTCGGCGACTTAGGTGAAGGCGACGGTGACCTTGCACAGCGTATCGAAGTGAAAGGCAACGATGAAATTGCACAGCTTTCAAAAGGCTTCAACGGATTCATTGAAAAGATTCACGAGTCGATGAAAGAGGTGTGTTCGACAAGCCAAGCGCTTCAAGTGGCGGCAGAGAGTGTTTCTAACAAAGCCCACATCACCCACGACAACAGCCAAGAACAGCGCGACCAAACGCTTCAAGTGGTGGCTGCCATTAACCAAATGGGTATGACCATCAGCGAGATTGCATCGAACGCGGCAACCGCAGCAGAAACGGCAACTCAAGCTTCAGGCAATACGGAAGTAGGCCGCTCTGTGGTGAACAAAGCAAAAGACGCGATCAGTCGTTTGGCGCAAGATATTGAAAGCACGGGTCAGGTAGTAGAGCAACTGGCTTCTACAACTCAAGACATCGGCTCTATTCTGGGTGTTATCCGTGATATTTCAGAGCAAACTAACTTACTCGCATTAAACGCTGCAATTGAAGCCGCCCGTGCTGGTGAGCAAGGTCGTGGTTTTGCGGTTGTAGCGGATGAAGTACGTAACCTAGCAAGCCGTACCGCAGATTCAACGGAAGAGATTCAAAAGATGATCAACCAACTGCAAAGCGATGCTAAAGATGCGGTTACGGCAATGAGTGCGGGTAAGGTGATTACCCTTGAAGGTGTATCGGCTTCGGATGAAGCGGTAGACGTGCTGAGTGGCATTTCAGACCGTATCGTTGATATCACAGACCGTAACACTCAAGTGGCAACGGCAACGGAAGAGCAATCAACCGTAGTTCACACCATCAACCAGAACATTGAAGAGATTAACGCAATCAACGAAGTGACAACGGGCACGGCTGAGCAACTTGCTGAAGCGAGCCAAGAGCTTCGTGATCTATCGTCTCGTCTAGATAAGATGGTTGGTTCATTTAAGCTTTAATTCTTTCAAGCTGTAACATGACTTAGAAAGGGATATAGACGAAGATCTGGGGTCATTTCATCGTGAATCCGGCTCTTTTTATTAGTGCGCTAATTTGCCTCTAACTGCCTTTAGCTTGATCTGGTTTCGGGCTTTGCACTCAATCGCCCTAGCATCATAGGGCGTAAATGAGTAAAATCTGGTTAGGTTTAATATTTAGGTAAGTATCATGAGCGATTTTGAAAAAGAACTAGAGCAGATGACTCAAGAGATGGGCGATGAGCCTGAGGTGAAACTGCCATCACTTGAAGAGCAAAAAGCAATTGTTGCTGAGTTCAAGCGACTAGAGGCGGAAGGCAAACTGACTCCTGAAGTGTTAGAGAAGCATTTTGGCCAGTTCAACAAACAGAATGATACGCCAATTCACTAAGTTGATTTAGACAGGTTTCATGTCTGAAAGAAGTGATATTAGCGGTTGGGTTCATAGCCTAACTAACAGATAAAGGTCTAGCGCTTGCTAGACCTTTTTTATTGCCGCTAGCGAAAGACCGAGTGGCTGACTCATGAACTATTCAATGTAAGTGAAACTCGTATCCAACACATAAAAATATCCAGCACATAAAAAAATCCCCCTTACTGAGTAAGAGGGATTTGATATGGGCAAGTTATATCCTAAAAGGCTAAGCGATTAGTCTGTGCCGTATTCTTTGTACAAACGACGACATGCGCGGCCATCGCTGTGGAACAGGTGACAACGGTGCGCTGGAATACCAATCGCCAACTTGTCACCTGATTCGATTTTCAACGTGTCTGGCTGGCGATAGATAACATCAGCATCGGCACTTTCAAGGTTTAGGTAAACCTGAGTTTCGTTACCTAGTTTCTCTACCATCATCACGTCAGCTTCAATCGTCGCGTCACCTGATTCAGCAGACATCAAGTGTTCAGGGCGAATACCCAGAGACATACGATCGCCAGCATTGACAGTCGTACCATCAACAGGGATCCAGAAAGTCATGCCATTAGAAAGTTGTACCAATACGCGTTCTGCTTCAGCTTGTTCAATGTGTACCGACATGAAGTTCATCTTCGGTGAGCCAATAAAGCCAGCAACGAAACGGTTTTGAGGGTAGTGGTAAAGGTCAAGCGGCTTACCGACTTGAGATACATAACCACCATCCAGAACAACGATCTTATCCGCCATTGTCATCGCTTCCACTTGGTCGTGGGTAACGTAGATCATGGTACAACCCAGTTGACGCTGTAGCTTGGTGATTTGCGAACGCATTTGAACACGTAGCGCGGCATCTAGGTTTGATAAAGGCTCATCAAGTAGGAATACGTTTGGTTGAGAAACCAGAGTACGACCAATCGCAACACGTTGACGTTGACCACCAGAAAGCGCTTTAGGTTGGCGCTCAAGAAGGTGACCAAGCTGAAGGATTTCTGCAGCATGTTCAACGCGTTTGTCGATCTCAGCTTTATTTGCGTTTGCTAGCTTAAGACCGAAAGACATGTTGTCGTATAGGTTAAGGTGAGGGTAAAGCGCATAAGACTGGAATACCATACCTACGCCACGCTTTGACGGTTCAACGTCATTCATGCGTTGGTCGCCAATGTACAAATCACCAGACGTAATGTCTTCTAGACCTGCGATACAACGTAATAGCGTCGATTTACCACAACCTGATGGTCCAACGAATACTACGAATTCACCTTCGTTGATGTCTAAGGTTACGTCCTTAGAAATCTGTACATCACCATATGATTTATAAACGTTTTTTAACGTGACACTCGCCATCTAGCTTGTCCTCGATCGATCAAATTTTAAGTTTTACTGCTTATCATTATAAGAAATTTTTGGGTCAGCAGTAACTGTAGGAATTGGTAAGTATTGAGTGAGTAAGAAAAAAGTGGGTGAGACTTGGCTTCTTTAACCAAGCCCACCCGTCATAGCCAAACTGATGCCCATTTCCCCCACATCCAGCTAAACCTCCCCCGTGATTCAATCACAGATTTAGCTCGATGCTAATATAAGACACCAGCGGGCAGTGAAGCCAACTAAATGAATAATGCGTCAACGCATAACACTTGCCGGTAAAGGGTTCTTACTATCCACTCTTGGATGAATGCAGTTTCGGTGAATTGGCGTAAGGGTACATCCTCCTAATGGAAAATTAACTAGGGGGAGTAGGAGGGGAGGAGTAGATAAATGGGGTTATTAATAATTGGCGATCCAGTTCAAATAAATCCACCGCGTAACGGTGATGTTGATCACGATGAGTATACGTTTTGTGATTGCAGTCTCTAATCTGACCGGATGGCGATCACGAATTTAAGCCATAATAGCTAGGGCGTAGTGGCTAGGATGATGAGCTAGGGTCTGTTTTCTCAGATCATAACCTCCGAAAACTGGCTCGTCTTGGTAGATGTGCCCTACGTATAAATATAAAAAGGATATTCACATGAAAAACGCTCTAAGCGCTGTAGCTCTAGGTACAATAGTTGCTCTGGGTTCTTTTGGTGCAAATGCTGCTATCGAAGAAGGACAACTAACAATCTGGGTAGGTGGTGACAAAGCTTATGAAGGCATGGCTGAAGTAGGTAAACGCTTCGAAGAAGATACTGGTGTTAAAGTAACCGTCGCTTTCCCTGACAAGCTAGAAGAAAAATTCCCTCAAGTAGCAGCAGCTGGCGATGGCCCAGACATGATCTTCTACGCACATGACCGTTTTGGCGGCTATGCAGAAGCGGGACTTCTTGTTGATATCAAACCTTCTAAAGAAACTAAAGAAGGTATCGTAGACTTCGCATGGGATGCTGTTTCATACGAAGGTAAAACAATCGCATACCCTGTTGCTGTTGAGTCAGTTTCTCTAATTTATAACAAAGCGCTTGTTCCTAACCCACCTAAGTCTTGGGAAGAAATCCCAACACTTGATGCTGAACTTAAAAAAGACGGCAAGAAAGCGATCATGTGGCCTCTACGTGGCGGCGCTTACTTCACATGGCCTCTACTTGCAGCTGACGGCGGTTACGCATTCAAACAGACTGCAGAAGGTTACGACATTAAAGATGCGGGCGTAGCGACTGATGGTGTTCAGAAGTCTCTAGGTTTCATCGAGAAGATGGTACAAGACAAGGTTATCTCTGCAGACATGGATTACTCAGTTGCTGAGTCTGAATTTGTTGCGGGTAACGTTGCAATGACAATCAACGGCCCTTGGGGTTGGGAAAACATCAAGAAAGCTGGCGTAGATTACGGCGTAACAACACTACCTAAGTTCAACGGTAAAGCGTCTAAACCTTTCGTTGGTGTATGGGCAGGTGGTATCAGCACTGCGTCTCCAAACCGCGACCTAGCTGTTGAGTTCATGGAAAACTACCTACTAACAGATGAAGGTATGAAGAGCCTGAACGACGACAAGCCACTAGGCGCTGTTGCTCTTAACTCTTTCCAACGTCAACTAGACAGCGATACTCGTATTGCAGCAACAATGGACAACGCGATGAACGGTGAAATCATGCCTAACATCCCTCAGTTCACAACATTCTGGTACAGCATGGAAGAAGCGATCGGCAACGTAGTTGACGGCCGTCAATCAGTAGACCAAGCACTAAAAGCTGCTGAAGGTCGTATGGTTAAGTAACACCCAGGCACTACCTTTTAAGGAGAGGGTAACCTCTCCTTACTTTTCTATTTTTTATCTATATCGCTAGCAGGTTCCTCTATGCAGTCAGTTCAAGGTACAGATGCTATCCCAGCACCATCAAGCCTTCCAGGCAGTAAAAGCGTCTTCATTAAATGGGGGTTGCTTGGTAGCGTTGGCTTAATAAACGGCTACGCTACAATTCTAATGTATTCTCGCGGTGAGCTCGCTTTTGCGCTGCTTACAGTGATCTTAACGGCTTTGGCACTTTACATTTTTGGTAGTAAAAAAACTTACGCCCACCGTTATATTTACCCAGGTATTGCCGGAATGATCTTGTTCATTCTTTTCCCATTGGCATACACCGTAGGGCTTGCGTTTACTAACTACAGCGCGAAAAACCAACTTTCTCTAGAGCGTACTCAAACCGTTCTTTTAGACCGTTCTTTCCAAAGCGGTGAGAGCTACCCATTTACTTTGTACAAGACAGATGACGGTCACCAGATCGTTGTAAAAGATGGCGATCAACTGTTAGCGACTGACGTATTTTCTCTAGACAATATGACAGAAACAGAGATGGACCTATCTGTTATTGAGTCTGCGCAAGGTGAAAAAGAGAAGATCAAAGCGATCATTCAAAACCGAGCAGCAATCAGTGGTGTTGATTTCATTCTACCTGACGGTGGTGACATCCGCATGAGTGGCTTACGTAAGTTTGCTTCTGTTGCTCCGCTTTACACGCTACAAGACGATGAAGAAACGTTAATCAACAATGAAACGGGTGAAGTTCTCAAGCCAAATATGGATGTGGGTTTCTACCAGCCTGTTGATGCAAATGGTGAGTTTACGGGTAATACCATCTCTCCAGGTTTCGTGGTTAGCATTGGTACGCATAACTTTGAGCGTGTATGGAAAGATGACGGCATTAAAGAACCGTTTATCAGCATCTTTATTTGGACGGTTATCTTCTCGGTATGTACCGTAGCGTTCACGCTAGTTATCGGCCTTGTATTGGCTAACATCGTGCAATGGGAAGAGTTGAAAGGTCGTTCTATTTATCGTGTTCTACTGATTCTGCCTTACGCCGTACCCGCGTTTATCTCGATTCTTATCTTTAAGGGTCTATTCAACCAAAGCTTTGGTGAGATCAACATGGTGCTCGAGAATATCTTCGGCTTAAGCCCGAACTGGTTCTCAGACCCTATCTTAGCGAAAACCATGGTGTTGATGGTTAACACATGGCTAGGTTTCCCTTACATGATGATTCTATGTATGGGTCTGCTTAAAGCGATTCCTGATGATTTATACGAAGCGTCAGCAATCGATGGTGCGAACTTCCTTGATAACTTCAAGCGCATTACGTTCCCATTGATGATTAAACCGCTTACACCGCTATTGATTGCAGCGTTTGCCTTTAACTTCAACAACTTCGTAATGATTCAACTATTGACGAACGGTGGCCCGAACATGATTGGTACTTCTGAGCCAGCGGGTTACACAGATTTGCTTGTAAGCTACACGTACCGAATTGCATTCGAAGGCGGCGGCGGTCAAGACTTCGGTCTAGCAAGTGCTATCGCAACGCTTATCTTCCTATTGGTTGGTGCACTAGCGTTACTAAACCTTCGTTTCACTAAACTGTCTCAAGATTAAGGAGCACGACAATGGCTATGGTACAAGGTAAAGGCCTTAAATACCGAGTGTGGGCAACGCATGCAGTGTTGTGGTGCTTCTTGGCAATGATTATCTTCCCACTACTGATGATCATCGCGATCTCGTTCCGTGAAGGTAACTTCGCAACCGGTAGTTTGATTCCAGATAACCCATCATTGGAACACTGGAAGTTAGCATTGGGTATGTCAGTAACGAACGCAGATGGCTCGGTAACGTCACCTCCGTTCCCTGTGCTAACTTGGTTATGGAACTCAGTGAAGGTTGCAGGTATCACATCGATTCTGATTGTGACACTGTCTACGACATCGGCTTACGCGTTCGCTCGTATGCGCTTTAAAGGTAAGAACACAATCCTGAAAGCGATGATGATTTTCCAAATGTTCCCAGCAGTATTGGCTCTAGTAGCAATCTACGCGCTGTTTGACAAACTTGGTCAATACATTCCGTTCTTAGGCTTGAACACACACGGTGGTCTAATCTTCTCTTACCTAGGTGGTATTGCACTGCACGTATGGACGATTAAGGGTTACTTTGAGACGATTGATAACTCTCTGGAAGAGGCAGCAGCCCTTGATGGTGCAACGCCTTGGCAAGCATTCAGACTGGTTCTACTACCGCTGTCTGTGCCAATCCTAGCGGTTGTGTTTATCTTATCTTTCATCGCGACAGTGGGTGAGGTGCCAGTAGCGTCTATCCTACTTACAGATGTGAACTCTTACACGCTAGCAGTAGGTATGCAGCAGTACCTATACCCTCAGAACTACCTATGGGGTGACTTTGCGGCAGCGGCTGTACTATCAGCACTTCCGATTACTATCGTGTTCTTACTTGCTCAACGTTGGTTAGTTGGTGGTTTGACGGCAGGTGGTGTAAAAGGATAAGCTGTACTCTATAAGAAAGAAAAAGAGCGACCGTTAGGTCGCTCTATATTGGCATTTTTATTACATCATTTGGTTTGGCCGCCGATCAGTAATAAAAATAACCCTCAGGTTACGCATAGCTGGCTACTAATCAGGTTCCTTACGCTATTAATGATTAGTGGTTTTTGTAACTCTAACCCAGGTATTTACTTGGGTTTTTTTATGCCTGCTACTTTTTGTTTTTTGTGTCAGCGTTACTCGTTAACTATCGCGCTCATATCTACTTTAAAACCCAAAGTTTCGAGTTACTTCTCTCCTAAATACCGACCACTTCATTTTGGTTACTTGTAGAAATGAACTAGTCTCACAAATCAGACACTCAGTATAAGTGGCTGTTGTACTATTGATATGTTGTGAATATTCCAATGCGTGATACTTCAATGATTTGTATGCAACAAAACCTGAAATTGCACTGAAAATGTATGGGTAAGCGAGAGGTAGTTACAGAATATTCAAGTGACATTCATGAGGGTTATGGAGGTAGGTTTATTTATGCTTCTGGTTTTTGGTGGGACTTAGAAGTTAGAACTCTTTACTAGAAGGAGCACAACCTAAGTGTTGCAATAGCACATAGATGCTTTCTTGATCGAGTGCCACGCGACGAAATAGATCGGCAAATGTCGGATCTCCACCGAAACACGTTTGGATATAGTGGTTGATTTCATTGCTGTCGTAGCCTTCGACGTACAAAGTTCTAACCCATTGGTACTCAACAGCCTTTAAATTGTTCAGTGTAGACTCGCTAAGAGTGGGGCGTATGACGCTCAAGAGTGGCTCCAAGAAATTCAAATGCATCTATTATGATTGGCGGTATTTAATCAGAGCAAAATGACGACTTTATTACAGTCAAAATAAATCAGTGAACAAGTGCCGATTCATTTCAACCTTTGGCTGGGTATCACGCTCTTATCGTCTGTATTGGGTGTGCAGCGGATTTGGCTGTGTAGAGCACGAAGGTATCAAATAGATCAATGCCAAGCAGGCGCTTGGCATTGTAATAAGGTTTTGTAGGGGGAGGGCAGCTGGTGGACCTTACTTAAGGTACTTCACGTGAGCTTCCATCTCTTCACCAATCTGTTTTCGCATGTTCATTAGGCGAATAGCCGAATCTCGTAATTCGATGTCTTCTGGCGTCTCTGGTATCCACTCTGGCACTTTAGTCGGATTACCATTCTCATCGACAGCGACCATAATAACGATACAGTGAGTTGTTAGGCGGTTATTGAGCTCTTTAGGGTCGCTTGCTTGCACGTCGATAGCGATATGCATTGAAGATGAACCTGTGTAAATGACCTTTGCACTTACTTCCACAAGGTTGCCTACATGAATTGGGGCAACGAATCGAATTCCGCCTGCATAGGCTGTTATACAGTATTTACCGCTCCAACCTGCGGAACAAGCGTAGGCTGCTAAATCGATCCACTTCATTGCTGCACCACCATGAACTTTACCACCAAAGTTCACATCCCCGGGTTCAGCTAAAAAACGCAGAGTAACGTCTCGTTTACCATCTTGTCGGCTATTGCTACTGCTCATCTATCTTCCTTCATTATTATTTTGCTGCGTAACATGCTTGTTACTTGCTAGTAACAATATACTTAAGATGACATAAGTTAAAGCGGATAATCTCATGGTTAAGACTATTTTTTTCAAACAGATGATCAGTTGATGAATATTGGTGCTTAAAGGCGTATCAGGCGAATGGCAAACATGGATGAAGTGATATCAAGCAAGAGAATAGAAATACTGATTAAGTCACTAGATAGGTCGATTGCAAAAAAAACACCTAGCGTAATGCTAGGTGTTTCTAAGCCGTGTGGTACTCATGTCGGTACTTTTTTGTGTTAGCCAACCAACCGCTGTTGATTTGGTTTAGTTAAAGTGGCTGTATCTCAGATACCACTAAAGTGGTAGTGATTATTGTTTTCTTATCAGCTCACTTTTACTGTTTTAAAAAGTATAGATCCTTCGCGTAGATATTTCCTTTCGGATTATTGTTTGGGAAGCCTTTTAGTGTATTTCGCACTAATCGTGTGTGATTGTAATGATATAAAGGTATAACTGCTGAAGAATAGTTGAGTAACGACTCATCGTGCTGATATAAAGTAAAGCGTTTAGACTAATCTTCCGTTTTACTCGCTTGCTGTAAGGGCTCATCATAGTATGGATTACAGTAGCCACTCTCATTTGCTGTGTGAAACGTGAGTTTGAATTTTTACCCTAATGTGAGCGTTGGGTAATGCGTTTAGCTTTGTTGAGGGAGAGGAGCCTCAAGCCTTGGTTTTCTTCTGATTTGAGCAAGGATGACACCTGAAATCACCATCACACCACCAATGATGTGGAACTGGTTAATCTCTTCGCCAAGCCATGTAGCGGCTAATACGATCGCTACAACCGGAAGCAAGTTCATGAACATCGCGCTTGAGTCAGCACCAATGGTGTCAATCGCTTTCACCCACATCCAAGGCGCTAAAATCGAAGCGGCAACCGCTGCGTAAGCTATCAATGGGAGCGCTTGTTGCGGTGGTAAAAGTTGTTCGCTGGTAAGCCAAAGTGGCGTAAGCATCGCGACAGCAAACAGACCCTGAATGTAAATCACCACCCAGCTACTGATTGGCATTTTCCAGCGTTTCAGTAGTACACAGTACGAAGCATAAACAAAGGCTGCAATTAGCATATAGCCATCGCCTTGAGTCAATTCTTGATGCATGAAGAATAACGGATCGCCTTTACCTAACATCAGGGCTAAGCCTGACAGCGACAATACACCACCCACAATACTCAAACTAGAAATCGACTTGTGCAGCAAAGGGACGCTTAAAAATACACTGATCAACGGGACTAAAGACGTGATCAATGCCATGTTGGAAGCGGTTGTGGTTAAGCCGGCGTAGTAACCTAGAGATTGATTCAACACCATGCCTAAAAAGCCGAGGAACGCTAATTTCGATAAGTTTGGCTTAATGACAGCCCACTGTTTCATCACTGGGCGAATACAGAAAGGCGTGAGAATTAACATCGCAAAAAACCAGCGGTAAAAACTCATTGCGCTAGGTTCTATGGTGCTTGCAGCAAGCTTGTTGACGATTGCATTGGCGCCCCAGATACAGACTGTAAAAAATGGTAATAGGTAATGCATGTGAATTCCGTGGCGAATGAGTTGGTGCGGCTAGTTTGACAGGTCGTTATACTTACAAGTATCTTTAGAAAGACATTAAGCGCGATAGGAAGACAAGTTTGAAAAAACACTCCAGAAACCTTCATCCATCCTTATTAATTGATAAGGCACCATCCAACGTATTTATGAATTTTGAAGCGTTTCTTTCGAACACTGAAACCCGAGTTCATAGCCACTCATGGGGACAGGTTCAATTGATCAGTGGTGGTATATTAGAGATGGAAGCGGAAAGCACTCGATTTCTAGCGCCACCACATCTAGCGATTTGGGTACCGGCCGGGGTGATGCATTGCAGTTATAACCGTAAGCCTTTGGACTACTGTTCACTAAATATCGCCCCAGAACTCACGCAACACCTGCCAGATAAAACCAGCCTTATAAAGATCACGCCGATTGTGTCTTCTATTATCGATGATTTTCGCGATCGTGGGATCAATGTTGCGGAAACCGAGCAAGACCAAAGGCTCGTTCAGGTACTGCTTGACCAACTTGCGCAGCGTGAGGTTGAACACCACTTCTTGCCTTCAACCGATAATAAGTATCTAGCGCCTATATTGGCTTCTGTTGAAGAGAACCCAACCGATGAAGTGACGCTGAAAGATTGGGCTGAACGTGTCCACACCACGGAAAGAACCCTTTCTCGCCACTGCCAGACCGAGCTTGGAATGAGCTTTACCGAGTGGCGACTGCGAGTGCGCTACCTATACTCAATGGACTTGTTGAGAAACGGCCAATCGGTTAAAGAGGTCGCTCTTACATTGGGTTATAACCAAGCAAGCCCATTTATCACCATGTTCAAACGTTACGCGAACCAAACGCCAGAGCAGTATAAGAACCGTTTGTTGTAGCTCGGTCTTGTTGCCAAAAGAACGGATGTTTGCGCTAGTTAGTGCGTAGATAGACCACAAGTGAATAGATAGACCATAAGTGAATACGTGCAGTATGAGCTTATGGAATCGCCCCTAACAGCCCATATATTTCGCTCTGTTGTTCGGTGACATCCTCATAGTGTTGGTTCAATAGAGCACTGTTGCTGCTCACTTTGAACAGTATGTACGTTTCTCCGTCGACCTCGAACCAATTGAAGGTTCCATGCTGGTTATACGTGGTCATTGTTTTGTTTATCTTCATGAGATATACATTAGCAGCGCAAGACATGCAGACGTACATAAGCCAAAGAAAGAAAAGAAAAACCACGAGCCTAATACTGTTTTTTCTTTTCCTACCTCTTCATTACTTTGCTGCCAACCAAGTTCACGAACCTGATCCTTGGTAAGGTTTAAGTCTAGTTTCTCGATGTATCTGTTAAGTTCGTCATTGTGCACTGAGCTAAGCATGTTCTATCTCCTCTAACCATTTGATTGGTATTTTAGGGGAGCCCAGTGTTTGGTTAAATTAGATATTTTTCAACAGGCGTTAAGGTAAATAGAACATATGGAATAACAAAAAACCTCCGTGGTGGAGGTTTTGGTTGAAAGTGTTTTAGTTGATGGTTATCGCGATGTATTTGTTGTTAGATTCCACCTGTATTAATACACAATCTAATACCCAGTCAACTCCATATAGCCAGACCCAGAATGAGAACCTTTGATTTCAATTGGCCCTTCCCAATAAGGAACCGACAGCGGCATTTTGGCATTTGGATTGAGTGCCGAGACGGTCAGTTCTATTTGCTGGCTTGGAATCGAAACTTGCCACTCTGTTGGGTAGTCACGCCCGTCGATTTTAGTTTGCTTGATGGCGGTTAAGCTGATGTCTTGCTGCTTAATCGCGATGCCGGAGCCATCTTGATTCATCAACCTCGCATGAGAATAGCTGGCTTTGCCTGTAGTTGAGTTTCGAAGTTGAAATACCACCAAGCTGGTTTCATCACTCAGCTTTAGCGCAAACCAATCCCAACCTTGTTGCGAGTCGAGTAAAAACTGCGAGCTCCATTCTCTGTCTATCCAACCTTTGCCGGAAACTTGATGGGTGACGCCATCAATAGTTACCTCGCCCGATACATTGATGAATGGTTGGCTGTAGTAATAGGAAGCCACTTTGCCATCGCTACTTTTAGTGCTGTAGCCTTGTTCGCCTTGCTTTTGATAAGGCGCGTTGTTGGTTAACTTAAGCGAGTATCCAAATTGACTCGAGTTAGCGACCAATGTAGCTGGGAACAGGTCATCGGTCGTCGACGTCCATTGCCAATCATCGAGATAGACCCGAAACGGTGAAGTGCTGACACCCGCAAGTTCAGCTTGGTCACGTGACCATTTTTCATCGGCATAGTGTTTGTCTTTAGTGGTGACAGCACTGTGCGCCATGTAGATTTGCTGGCTTTGCCACGTGGTTTCCTTGGTGCTATTGCCACTTTCCTGTGGTGCAGCCGCAAAGCGGAACTGTGTCCATTGTACGCCCAGAGCATTACCATTCTCATCAATCAAGTTTGCGGTTAAATACCACCATTCATGACGAAAATCAGGGTGTGCTTGATGGTCGACAGGAAAGGTGATGTCGATACCTTTTACTACCGGTGTGAATTGATCAGTCTCTTTTTGTGTTTCATCGTCGGTTTGTTTTCCAGTGCCCAGTATCGAACCCATATTTTGAGCTGATGGTTGAGTGGACTCCTCACACCCTAAAAGGAGTAAGATGCCAAGTGTGAGAACGAAAACTCTCATTGATCGATTCATCACAACACCTCACTTTGCAAGCTGGATACCACGGGTTTACTGACCAAACGCCACAGTGGAATCAAGGTCGCAATCACCGCCACTAAAATGGTGATGGTTGCGATGCTGAGTGCGTCACTCCAATTCCATACATAATTTAAACTCCAACCAAAGGCGCGTAGGGTAACGATGTCCGTCAACACATAACCGACCATAGCGCCGAGTGGTAAGGCGATAACCAGAGTGAAGGCGACCAGAACTACGATTTGCCCGACCACCATCGCCATCAATTTTTGCTGACTAACACCGAGCGCGTACAACCTTGCAATAGCGGCTTTGCGTGCATCGAGCAACATGAAACAGGCGCAGAACAACCCAATCACCGCCACCATTAAAGTGACGCCATTAAGCGCCCGAGTGATAGCAAAGGTTTGTGAGAAGATCTCTAAAGCGATCGATTTGATCTGTGCTTGATCGTAAAGCTGACTTGGGTGCAGATTGAGTTGTTGGCGTAGCTGTTCGTACACCACTTGTGGGTCGCCAGAGACCTTGATTCCCAAGCTGGTGGGTAAGTCAGTAAATCCGCTTTCGAGCCATAGATTAGGCGCAAGCAACACTTCGCCATTCGGTGAGCCGTAATCGTGGAAAATCGCCCCGACGATGAGTGTTTTGTCTTGGATCGCGTCGAGTTTGAGTTGGCTTCCAAGGGACAAGCCGAGCTTCACCGCCGTAGGTTCGCTGATTGCCACGAACTCACCTTGGTAAAAGCGCGTCCAGAAGTCATTAAGGTAGGATTGGAACACCATGGTTTGCTCAAGTGTGTCTTTGTCTTTGGTGCCGAGCAAAGTAGGTAAGCCCTGCAAGTTATCGTCGACATAATATTGCTTATAAACGGTTTCAACATTTTCAAACTGCTCTAACGCACGTTCCACATTCGCGATTTCACCTTGAGCAGGGCTAACGTAAATATCGGCATGTAAGCGCTGTTCAAGCCATTGCTTTAACGTGGATTCAAAGCTGCCGACTAAGGTATTCATTCCCATGTTAGCGGTGACGGCGAGAAGCAACGCCATCATGGCAAGTGAGAGAGGGGAGATAAGTTCACGCAGCTCAGCGAACAGATATTGTATTAACCCCGATTGGGTACGTTTTTCGCTCCAGTTCGCTAGCACGCTGAGTGTTTTGGGCAAATACAAAGGAATCGACACCACTAACACACCGAGCCATGCCATGGTGAAGCGATGATGTTCGCTCAGCCATAACCCTGCTAACGCGACAATGGTTAATACTGACCCGATAACAAACAGCTGATTTTCGTTAGACGTTTCCGGCGCTTGATAGAAACCGCCATGGGAAGAGAGGGGTTGTCGCACTCGCTGTTTAAAGTGCTGCCAACACGCGACAAGCGTTGCGGCTAGCGTGAGTAGCAGTGCCTGCACTAACCGTTGCCACTGCCATGTGCCGGGAAGCAGTGTTGCACCATAAAGTTGCTCAAGCGTTATTGCGACGGTGGGATGTAGCCAATGGCTGAGTTGAATGCCGAGAATGAAACCAAGCGACGCGCCCAGTGTGACTAAAACAGTCAGCTCGACTAACAGAGCTGAAAATACGATGCTTGGCGCAATCCCAGCTTGTTGAATTTGTACCAACAGCCGATTACGTTTCAGCAAACTGTACTTCACACCGTTGTAAGCGATGAACAGGCCAACCAAAAACGCCAACAAACTCATGGCGGTGAGGTTAAGGTGAAAGCTATCGGTAATTGAGCCGAGATCCGTGCTTTGGTTGTTGGATATCCATTGCCCTTGCTCGCCAATAAGGCTTTGCCATTTATCCTGAGCATTGCTGTTAGTGTCGCTCTTAGTGTCAAAAATAGCGATGTAGCTCAGTTGCCCTTGCTTGTTAAGCAGTTGCTGAGCGAACCCAATATCCATCAACATTCGGCTACCTAGCTGCCATTCATCTGGTAGCACTACCACTTGAATGAGCACTTCATCCAAAGTGAGTGTGTCTACTCCTCCCAAGTTCTGGTGCTGCGACTGGCTCATCATCACAATGGGTTCACCCGCTAAGAGTTGCGGCAAAGGTAAGGCATTGTCGAACAGGGAAATGTTTGGTTCTTTGGTTTGAGTGTTGCTTTGTTCGTCGACGCGAGCGTGACGAGATCTTGAAGTGAGGGCGGCGATCAACTCACTGCCTTGAACTGACCAACGTCGACCTTGCTCGTCTCTTACTCGCCCTTCAATAACAGGTAGCGCTGCGCTTAATCCACTTTGTCTTAAGCTGAAGTAGAGCGATTCCGGCAAATAGTTTTGCCCTGCTGGTGGAATGATAAGGTTCTGCGCTTGAGCGCTAAGTTGCTCGGTCGATTCTGCATAACTGCGCTTGGCATTGAGGTTGATGGCTTGCACTGCGACAAACAAGGTGACCGCTAACACAATGCCGATCAGAATCGCTGCGGCTTGCAATGGTGATTGACGATAGTGCGCCGCGAATAGATTCAGAGTCAGTTTGGTATGGGTGAGCTGGTTCTGAGCAAAGCCAGTTTGCTTCATTGAATGACTCACAACGTTGCTGCTCTTGGGGTTAGATCTACGTTCCTTAAACAACCATCGTCTAACACCAATTTTGTCTGCATAAAGCTGGCGCATTCTGGGCTGTGCGTAACCAAAAGCACGGCAGTGTTGCCTTGTGTAGTGATTTCACTCAGCAGCTTCATTACCTCAATGCCTGCTTTGTGGTCGAGGTTGCCTGTGGGTTCATCGGCAAGCAGTAGTTTGGGTTTATGGGCAAGCGCACGCGCTATTGCCACCCGTTGTTGCTGACCGCCAGAGAGTGCGGATACGTGCCTTTCGAGTAGCTCACTGATGCCCAATGCATCAACTAAATAATCGCACCAGTCGCTCCATTTCTGTTGATTTAAATGAAGAGGGAAGGCGATGTTTTGTTTTACGTTGAGTGGGGTCAATAAGTTGAACTGTTGAAAGATAACGCCCAATTTTTGATGACGAAATCGGCTCCATTGTGGATCTTTCCAATTTGATGTGTTCTCGCCATCAAGCCACAATTCTCCACCGGATAGAGGTTCAAACCCCGCAATGATGTTAAGCAGAGTACTCTTTCCACTGCCACTCACCCCTGTTAAAGCCACGCTTGCGCTTGTCGCCAAAGCGAAGTCGACATTTTCCAGCACGTGATGGGTATCGTTGCCATCAACAAAGCTTTTGCTGGCATGTGTAAGTGTGACAATTGGGCTTTCCATTTCCTTTCCTTATAACCAAAACCTACCATCAAAAGGTGTCGTTACTTGTGGCAATTACTGAAGCGACAAGCTCTATAAAACTGTAGACAACAATTTGAAAAAGAAAGCGATTTATATCGAATAATTAATAACTTGTACTGCGAAAAGAGAGAAATAGATCAGTGTGAGGAGGAATACAGGTGTTTGTGGGAGCTTAGAGTCACCTCAGAGGCTTTTGGATTTTTCGTCAGACGGTTCGTGCTGTTTCTCTAGTTTGTTCCTGTTCCATTCTTCTAATGCTGTTCATTGTGAATCCTCGCGTTGTATCTCGGGGGAAATTATACCTATCTAGCAGCACTCAAATAACTCTGATCTAGTTGCAATCTTGCACGGTAGCTCTTGAACATATCACTATGTAGAAAAGTTTATACTGGAGGTGCTGAAAACTCGAAAATAGCATAAGAGATTTTAATGAAGTAAGAAATTTTAGTAGAATCAATCTACTACGAAGTGGGATGAAGATTTTACATTCGGTATGGAAATTATCTGTTAGGTAAATTTAGATGAATGAACATTATGTTATCGAGCTATTTCAACGAGTTTTAGATCAAGCAATATGGTGCGGAAGTGATGAATTAAGAAAGCAAGGTTGGTGTATTACTTCCGAAACTTTAGAAAATGAACTGTTTGATTACATACGGGAACATGAGCTAAGTGAAGTTCAAGCAATAGAAGAGCTATTGACTGAGCGCTTTGAATCATTATTACAAGTTGAGTTAGAAAGAGAAACTCGACTATTGATCCCACCTTACAGTGACATGTTAATCGAATCTATCAAATCGTTTAATTTAGGTTTTTATAATATTTGTATACCGAGTTTATTTAGTATCATCGAATCAGCGTTAATGCATCTTGCAAACAAAGGTGAATACAATAATATTCGCTACGTTTCTGGAATTAGAAAAAGAGAAAGTTCTGAAGTTTTACACTTAGGTCTAAAGAGTAAGCTTTTTCAGATCGCAAACACAACTGAGGAACTGTTTTCACCGATGCGGTTCGATGCTAGTGAATGCGACATTACTTTAAATAGACATGTTTCAGCCCATGGTCGCAGAGAGAGCTCGTACAATAAAACTGATTGCTTGAAATTATTTCTGCTTTTAGCATCCATAAAATCTTGTTACTCAAATTAAACATTTCTAAAAACAGTGACAGGCTGATTTTTAACTCATAGTACTTTACCAACTATGAGTTAGCCTTTGCAGCTCATTCATCCAATATCAACCGTTTTGCTCAGTACAGATGTGGTGTTGGAAGATGGGAACGACAACGACCTAACCACGCTCTAAGCGTCGTTAAGTCGTTATTGGTTGAGGTCAGGGGTTAATTGAGTGCTTCGATCAGAGTGATTTCGCGTTTGATCTGCTTACTCTCTTGCTCAGTCGCCTGCGCCAGTTTCTTTTCGCGTGTGGTTATGGCTGCTTGTTTGGCTTCGTCAGATTTGAACATCAGTTCTTTTACGTTGATAGAAGCGATGTTTGTGTAGCGGCCATCGTCACTGGTTGGGATTGATATGGTTTTATCATTAATCAATGATTTTACGATCTCACGCTGTTCATTGTAACGACTCTCTAAACCAGAAAGTGCCCATCGTTGTTGAGGCTTACCCTCATACTGGCCGTTCTTTTCTTCTTTAAGATACTTGATAGTCATGTTACGAATCGTGCCTGCTTCTTCTCCATACTCTGCTTCCGTATCAAAGAGTACAGGGAATGATTCACCTTCTAGCACGCCGCCTTTCTTGGTTAGATGACCCATTCGATAGCTATTCATACCAATACGGATCTCTGTTTGATCAGTAACCGGTGTGCCATCAGCAAACGCGAGGTTGGTGATGCGGGTACCTGCAGGTTGAGTGAGGTCGATGGTATAAGTCACGCCCGCGAAGAAGTCATTGGTCGAATATTTTGAAGCTCTACGTTCAGGGTTAAAGCTGTAGGTCACATCGCCAGGTTGTACTGAGTTGAAGTAGCCTGCAGACCATTCCATGTAGGTTCTCAGCTCTTTGCCTGTCATCTGATAGACAGTGATTTCGCCACCTGCGTATTGGTAGTTGTACGCGATGTCTTTGGCTTTGATTGGGCCAACATCGAGCTCTGCATTGTCGTTGTCTATTTGAAGTGCAATGACATTGGCTTTGGGTGCATAGAAGAAGCTCGCTTCTTGGAATAGCGCACTGATGCCTGTGTCTTGAACATGGACTTGAGGGATACCGCGGATTTCGTTTTCTGGGACTAAATCAACGCCGGTAAGTTGAGCGACAGGTCTGTTCGCCATTTCTCGGAGTTGTTTGTGGTAAGGCTGGTATAACTCATCCATATTCTCATCAGAGTCGATACCTTTAATTTTATAGGTGAAGCTGTCTTTGTTGACGAGAGTGAATGTGCCATCGCGCTCTTCAAATTGAAGATCGATACGAGATAGGGCGCGGCCATATCTGTCGGGTTCAGTAATAATAACGCCATTTACAACGGCTTTATCGATGCGAGTGTGCATGTGGCCAGCGACGATGGCATCAAGCTCTGGGTTTGCATTGGCAATGTCGGTGACACCGGTGTCGGCAATGTCATTCTCGTTCTCAATTCCCATATGGGCAACCAATATGATGGCATCCACTTTATCATCAATCTCTTTGACGATTTTCTTCACTTCCAAGGTTGGATTAGTGAAAGTGACGCCTTCTAAACGGTTGGTACCTTGCGCAAAGACCTCCGTCATTGGGGTATCCATTCCGATCACGCCGATCTTAATGCTACCGCGTTCTAGGATGGTGTAACCAGGCAGGAATGGGTTTCCGTTTTTGTTCTTGATGTTGCCACCGAGAGACTGCCCTTTAAATTGGGTAACGGCCCTGTTGAGGGTTTTGAGGCCAAAGTCGAATTCGTGGTTACCTAAAACCCACACATCGTATTTCATGTGATTAAAGCCAAGCATCATTGGATCAACGGGCTCGTCTTTGAAGGTTTCTACGAAGTTGCCTTGGATGGTATCGCCAGCGTCGACAAGGATAATGTTAGATTGCTCTTTGCGGATCTCACCAACTTTGGTCGCGATTTGGCTCAAGCTACCACGAGTGTTGAGTTTATCTGCCGCGTAATCCCACGCCATGAAATGACCGTGGATATCTGAAGTACCCAGTATCGTGACATCGTGTATATCGCCATCAGCTGCAAAGGTGGGAAAGGCTAGAGAGAGTAGGATGGCGCTTGATAGTATGTGTCTTTTCATAAGTATGTTCACATCGTGGTTTTAAGTATGACGCTACCATATAGAATCGAGGTTGTTTTATGGGTGATCAGTATCATATTTCTAATGATATAACTAATTGATGTTTCAAATAAATGTGATTCATGACCATCTCGTAACCACTTAAGTTATGGAGAAATGCACCACAACTCTTCGCTATCTTTTCAATCTTCGATTTCTTTAATCAAACTTCCTAAGCGATGGTGTATTAACAAGCACGCTTGTAAGCTGTTGAACGTCTTGCCTGTTGAAATAAACAAGGTATATATCGTCCAACTCTCACTTACTGTGGCAGTAAGATGATCTTGCCCTCTAGGCGTGTGGTTTTCGATTCAATGAGATCAATCGCGGTTTGCACTTCATCGAATGGTAGATAGCGGTCAACGTCGAGCTGAATGTCGTTTGTGATGAAGTGATCTAGCATGGTCGTGAACTTATCACGGCGAACATCTTTACCTTCTGCTTCCTCCCAATAACGCAAGAAGAAGGTGCTGAAATCGATGTGTTGGTTTTTCGCGTACTCAAAGAAGCGTGGCTCGTAAAAATCCAACGACAGCGTCCCATAGTTGATAAAGCGCCCGTTGTTGCCAAGGGTGTGAACAAGATCGGTTCCGGGTGAGCCGCCAATCGCATCAAAGGCAACGGTTGGCATAGGCAAGCCTAATGCCTTAATTTGAGAAACTAGATCAGCGTTCG
This sequence comes from Vibrio sp. 10N.222.55.A1, assembly GCF_041473835.1. Lineage (NCBI taxonomy): Bacteria > Pseudomonadati > Pseudomonadota > Gammaproteobacteria > Vibrionales > Vibrionaceae > Vibrio > Vibrio sp. 10N.222.55.A1. The sequence goes on from NZ_JBFRSX010000019.1 coordinate 26,389, forward strand.
CATCTATCACCCAACAGGAAGTGGCAGGGTATTGTGTCTGCTGTGATGTAACGACAATGATGTTGAAGCCGAGTGATGCTGATAACTGGGAGAAGATCTTACCGATGGCTGAACTGCCCGCGTTGATGATCAACACATCCTCTTGGGTCAGCTTGGCTATTTCTGTCGTTAGCACCCATGCGGTTAGCGCATTAATGTACAACTGACAGGCGTAGCCATTGTCTAAATGTTGAGGAATTTGGAACAGATCATCTGGTGATACATCGACATAGTTCTGCCATGTTCCACTGGTTGCCACAAGCACTCGTTGATTCACTATAAACTTAGCACTGCTGGATTCTACAATCCTTCCTACCGCTTCAAATCCCGGTACTCTCGGCGGCTGATGGCTATGTTTGTATTGGCCCACACCATAAATCGACAACAGATCACTAGGGTTGATGTTAGTCGCTTCAATTTGTACGCGAACTTTATCTTTGTCTAGTACCCCTAAAGCGACATGTTCTAACTTGAGAGATTCTTTTGGCTGACCGAAACGGAACTGGCTAATTCGGGTATTTTGCTTAGTGTCAGTCATAGTTTGGGCACCTTTATGGATTATGAGTACTGCATTGATTTTAAGTGTAGCGTGTTCATAAACAACCTTGGGTCGCTAATATTGCTTAACATAGCTGGCGTCGGTAAACAGTCGTCATCAACGTAGTCGACATAGTCTGCCGCCGAATCGAAGATCAAAATATCCAAAGCCAAACGATCCAAGCCATATCGGCCTCGGTGGATCATATCCGCTGAAAACACCAATAAGTCACCTGCGGCTAACGGTATCTGCTTACCACCAGAGATGTCATCGCTGCTCACTTTGCCGTTTTCTTCTTGGCGAACATTGTACTCTTCTTCGTTATCCCAACGTTTGTGCGTGCCGGGGATAAGTTCCATGCCGGGCTCATCAAAAAGGGGCACTCGCAGATGCAATACTTGGGTTTCCATGATGACTTTCATCTGGTCATCAATGTCGTAGTCGTATTGACAGTCACGATGCCAGAAGTCTTTTTGCTGCGGGTTTACTGGGTTGAAGAACAGCTGTGTATTCATGAATGCCGGCTTGTTCGGAATCACCGCATCAACCACATCCATCACTTGTTTCGAGCTGATGAAGTCGAAAAGCACGCTTCTATCGTCGGCAGGCAAATACTCGCTTCCCGTAATTAAAGACGAGTTAAATGCTTCTTCTTTATAGAACTCTTCGTTGTCTGCTTTCCATGATTCATGAAATTTCAGCACGACTTTTCTAAGCGATGCAATTTGAGCTTCATTGAAATAATTTCTGATAACAAAGTAACCATGTTCGTCGTAACGGTCACTTAATTGTTGGCTGTTTTCTACCACTGACTACCTTCGTTCATTCTTTGCTGTATAATAACTAAGGTCAACAGCCCTAGAGATTTCTTGGGCGCATAATGCCAGACAGTCGTCATTCAACCAAGTAACGAGTGCAGAAGCCTGTAGATTCAGTGATGCGATAAAACTCTATGGGGGCGAGTGTTACATGCCTATCCATATCATGGACTCATGCGATAAAAATCTCCGCATATGTGATCTACCCCCTTTTTTTATAAAATAAAAAGATTCACATGGTGAATGTTTTTGTGGTTTGCATGATTATTGACCATGTTGAAATTTGGTTGCGTATGGAAGATAGAAAATCATGGATGGTTTTTCGCTGGATATGAGAACACTTAATTTTATTATTATTTTGTTCTCTTTCATTTACTGTATTGGCTTGTTGTTATTTCAATTCACTCAACAGTCCATTAAAGGGCTTTCAATCTTTTCCATTTCAATATTTGTTATCGGAACTGGGCCGTTGATGTTGAGCCTAAGAGGGGAGTTCCCTGATTGGGTCACCGTTATTGGTGCCAATATGGTCATTGCGCTTGGTTTTCATCTCGCCTTGTATAGCTTATGTCTGTTTCGAGAATACTCTTTAAAATGTACCTACCTCAGCAGCTTGATGATGTTGGCTCTTCTGCTAGGTTTTATTCACTTCACGTACTATGAACCTTCCATCAAGGCTCGAATTATTCTCATTAGTTTCTATTTAGCCTTTGTCACTCTTTGCACTGCCTTTGTGGTGTTAAAGGGTCAACGTGATGACTTGAACTTAGCTACTCGGATGATGGCCTTATCATTTTTGATATATGGCGGGTTTATGGTTTTCCGAGTATTGGTGACGCTATTTTCAGCTGAGCTTCAGGATTTCATGGCAGCCGCACTCATTCATCAACTTGCCTTTTTAGTGAGCATCGTTCTTATTGTGTCGATGAGCTTTACAATGCTTTGGCTGATTAACGCAAGGTTGCTTAGTTCTATTCACGAGCTGTCCTACAGCGATCCTCTAACGGTACTGGGAAACCGCAGAGCATTAGATGAGATGGTTCCAGTTATCATGAAGCAGGCGGAAACTGCACCTGTTAGTGCCATTATGATGGATATTGATAATTTTAAGTCGATCAATGACCAACACGGACACATTGTAGGTGACCTCGTGATCAAGTCTTTTGCTGAAATGGTTCAAAGTGCGATAAAAACATCGCCTAAAGCCAGTGCGTTTCGTTTTGGCGGAGACGAGATAATGATTTTATTGCCTAATGTCGATTTCCAACAAGCTCAGGTTATTGCCTGCAAGTTACGATTGTCTATTTCAGAGGTATCAGCAGTACAAGAACATGAGATGTTTCTGACATCGAGTTTTGGTGTTGCTCAGCTTCACCCGCATGAGAGTTGGAATGGGTTTATTAGCCGAGCCGACAAAGCGTTATATCAAGCGAAAACAAACGGTCGCAATATGACTTCAATTTGTCCTAGTCATATTAACGAGCTCGTCACTGCCACATAACCAATACTGCTGCGATAGAAAGCAAGATGAGCGCAAGAATGTCTTTGCGCGCGATGCTTTGCCCTAACCAGAAATAGGATATCAACACCATGAAGATCACTTCGACTTGCCCGAGTGTCTTTACGTACGGCACGGCTTGAAGCGACATCGCGCTAAACCAACCCAGAGAACCGATAACACTCGCTAAGCTTGTCATGATGACTAGTTTCGACTTCTTGAATATCAGGCGCAGCGTGTCGCGTTCTCTGAAAAAGAGATACGTACAGATAATCACTGTCTGAAGGGAAATGACGAGGAACAGCACCCAAGCAGCGCTATGAGGGAAGGGCAACCCTATGCTCAAACTTGCTTCCCGTACCCAAAGAGACGTTAAAGCAAAGGCGGTGCTACACGCCATACCTAATAAGAACACTTTCGGGGACAAGCTTCGCCAGCCAGAAGCGCTACTCATGATTAGCACGCCTAAAGTACCAATAAGTACGCCGACCCAACCTGTTAGTGTCAAAGCAGTACCAAAAAACAATACGGATAGCACAGCAGATACGGGGGCTTCACACTTGGCTAAGCCTGCGCCTATCGCATAGTTTTCGAGCTTGAACAGCATCACCATTAAGCCGGTCGCGAGGATCTGCATGATGGCGGCAGCAACAATATAGAAAACAAACTCACCCGAAAAATCCGGTGCGGATACGGGCTGCCATTGATAGAGGGCGCAGAGGTAAATAAGGGCGATAGGGCTAGCCCAAATAAATCGCGCTAACGTTACGCCAGCCACGCTCATGGTGCCACTTAATTTACTTTGAAAGGCATTGCGCCAAGATTGGCTAAAGGCGGCAAGGAGAGTAAAGGCGATCCAACTAAAAGACATGACGCGTCCATGTGTTATGTAATTTGGTGGTGATACTAACAAAAAATCACTTGATAAGAAGTGTCATTATCTGTTTATAGCCACAGGCTCACCTTTATTCTCTATTCGGCAGTAGAGATATCTTCAACAGTTCGATGCTTTCTTCAGAAGATCGGCTGTTTCTTGTTTTTGAAATAGAACAGCGCGCTGATCGAAATGAACAGTAAGGTGAAGTAATAGAAAAACGAAGACAGTGAGGCCAAGAAGGCAAGGTTCTGTTCTATTTCTTGTTCGGTGAAGCCCTGAGACACCAACTTATAGTAGTAAGCGTACAAGATCCCGATCAGCCCGTATCCGAGGTTAAACATTAAACCTTTGAAACTAAGAACGGTGGCTCGGTTGTGCGATTCGGTCTTTTTATTCAGGTGGTAGCTGATGAAAATGTTCATCGTCATGATGATAAAGATTAACACCAACGCCGGAATGACCCCGTAAATCGACCAACCTAAACTGATCCAGTAATAAGTCGCCATGCTTGCTAAACCCATGACCACAATGAAGGTTTTAGGCTCAATACTCTCTGCTAATCTTCGGCTTTGTCCTGCCAATATAATCTTAAGCAAACTTATACCCGCACCAATAAAACCAAAGTAGATAATTGGAATATCAATCGCCAGATAGTATTGGCTGTTCATGGTTAGGAACATGCGTGAGGTGTGTTCGAATAGGCTGTAGTAGAGCAAGATGAACAGCACGTAAGGTGTAGCGAATACCCATTTACCCGCATCGATCGTCAATTTAAGACTTGAGATGGTGGTTGCCAATTTGGTTTGGTCGCTTGGCATCACCTTTTTCTCTTCGCGCATATTAATCGCGGCATAGATGGCGATCATCGCTACAAATAGGGTGGCGAACACAGGAATACGCATCAGGTCTTTAGTGCTTTCTGGTTCGGCTAGTCCAAGGAAATGAAAGATGTTCGTCATAAAATTCACGTCGTACATCGCCGCACCAATTAGTGTGACAAAGATACCGACCGTTGAGGCGACACGAAGCTGGATTTGCAGCACTCGAGGCCACAACTCTTCATTACCTTGTTCTTTTAAGGTGTCGTAAGCCAATGCCTCGTCGGCGCCGCTGGCCAGTGCCATCGCTAAGCCACTGAGAATCCGGTTAATCAGAAAGACTATGAACACCAAGTCGGGGTTTCCGGTTGGCACTAAGGCGATCATTGCGATCTCAACAAACATCACAATCGAAGACAGCACCACCAGTTTCTTGCGGCCTAAGGTATCGGCGAATGCACCCGACGGTACTTCAGCAAGCACAATGGTGGCCGCCCAAACTACATTGAGCATCGCGAATTGAGACAGGGTTAACCCGTAATCTAAATAAAGTAGTGTGAATATAGGGTAGTAAAAACGCGCAAAGTAGCTGCTTCTAAACATCAAGAAGTAGCGGACATTGGGAATTTTAAGGATCTCTTTGAGCGTCATGATAATTTCAGTAATTTAGATAACACATTATTATGTATAACCCTTTTACTCTTTTAAATCATGGAATTGTTGCCAAATCCCTAAAATATCTGGTTTGGGTGATCTTCGAACTCATTGTTCATAGTGGGTTATAGGTTTCTCGTCTTCAAATCACTTTCCCCTATTCATTTAGTTTGTGGTGCCGTTTCACTTGTTCGACTGATTTTGGTGCAAGATCGAACTTCTACAACGTCGCTCTCGTATTTACATCTTATTGTATGATTTAATTATTGGTAATAACGATACGCAATGAATCCAATGTAATTGAGGAAGCGAGCATGATCTTAGAGTCATTCAGTCTGGAAGGTAAAGTAGCGATAGTGACGGGCTGTAACACGGGGCTTGGGCAAGGTATTGCATTAGGCCTAGCGGAAGCCGGTTGTAAGGTTGTCGGTGTTAACCGAACAGAGCCTGAAGAGACTATTGAGAAAATGAGTGCAGCAGGTCATTCGTTCCTAAACGTGAGTGCTGATCTTCTCGAGCAAGCGTGCATTCCAGGGGTTATAGAGCGCACTTTGGCTGAGTTTGGCCAAGTCGACATTCTCGTGAACAATGCAGGAATTATTCGCCGCCAAGATGCTATTGAGTTCTCAGAGCAAGATTGGGATGACGTAATGAACGTGAACACCAAGACGGTGTTCTTTATGTCTCAGGCTGTTGCAAAGCAATTTAAGGCTCAAGGTACTGGCGGAAAGATCATTAACATTGCATCGATGCTCTCATTCCAAGGTGGCATTCGAGTTCCTTCCTATACGGCTTCAAAAAGTGCTGTGATGGGCGTGACACGTGCGATGGCGAACGAATGGGCGCGCGATAATATCAACGTGAATGCGATAGCCCCCGGTTATATGGAAACGAACAATACTCAAGCTCTGCGTGAAGATGCTGAGCGTAATCAAGCGATTCTTGAGCGTATTCCGGCTGAACGTTGGGGTAAACCGCAAGATATCGCAGGTCCTTGTGTGTTCTTAGCATCATCAGCATCGGATTACATTAATGGCTATACCATTGCTGTTGACGGTGGTTGGTTAGCACGCTAATTAGTTTTTTATTCTAAATTTTGAGTTTGCAGCAATCTTGCAGGAGAAGATAAATGAAAATCGCTTTAATGATGGAAAACAGTCAAGCAGGCAAAAATGCTATGGTATCAGCTGAACTAGAGTCAGTTGCTGGTGGTTTTGGTCACGATGTCTTCAACCTAGGAATGACAGACGAGAACGATCACCACTTAACGTATATTCATCTAGGTATTATGGCGAGCATTCTGATTAACTCAAAGGCTGTTGACTTTGTTGTGACAGGATGTGGCACTGGCCAAGGTGCTTTGATGTCACTGAACCTGCATCCGGGGGTGGTTTGTGGTTACTGCCTAGAGCCATCAGATGCTTTCTTGTTTAACCAAATTAACAACGGTAATGCTCTCGCTCTCGCTTTTGCTAAAGGCTTTGGCTGGGCAGGTGAACTCAACATTCGTTATATCTTTGAAAAAGCGTTCACAGGCGAGCGTGGTAATGGGTATCCACTAGAGCGTGCAGAACCACAGCAACGTAATGCAGCAATTTTGAATGAAGTGAAAGCGGCGGTGGTAAAAGATAACTTTATTGATTCTCTGAGAGCCATCGACCAAGATCTAGTGAAAACAGCGGTTGGCAGCGAACGTTTCCAACAATGCTTCTTTGAGCATTGCCAAAACCAAGAAATCGCTGATTATGTTCGTTCACTTTTAGATTAATTAGAGCGTTTAGTTCTGATAGAGCCAGCCTTGTTCGGCTGGCTTTTTGATGAATAATTAAAGGAAAGTTGTGAGGCAGACAGTAATCAACTGGAAAAATGGCGATTCGTGTTTTCCTGAATTTACTCTTCATCTTCGGTTTCTTTGGGAGCATTCGACGCCCAGTCTTTTTCAAGCCAGTTATCGAGCACGTGTTGCAGCACGTTCAAGGAGGTTGGTTTCTCTAGGCGACCATCCATCAACTTGCTGATCATATCTAACTCGTGCTGTCCTGATTCGCCAGACAAAGCAATGATCGGCGTTTGAGGAGAGCGTGCCTTGATGATTTGGCTTGCGTCAAAACCATTCATTATCGGCATTTGTACGTCCATTAAGATCAAATCGACCTTGTGTGTTTTGAACAGCTCGACGGCATTCTCGCCGTTTTTAGCTTGTAAGCTATTTACGCCAAGTCGACTCAGGTACATCTGAACAAGCGTGCGTTGCACTTCTTTATCATCGACGATAAGCACGGTTGGAGCCAAATGGTTCTCTGGGGTTAGCGTACTTGTTGGCTCTGAACTTTGCGTTTCCGCTTGGTTATCTGGCTTAACTTCTGCGTTGGGTTTGTTTTCAGTTGTGGTTTGATTACTTTTCCAATCATTGAAGTAAGGCGTACGAAGTGCGTCTGCTTTGGGTGCATTGGGTACTACCGGGAAGTACAGGTGGAACTCAGTAAACTCCCCAAGTTTAGAGTGGCACTCAACTCGGCCGCCAAATGAACGCATCACACGTTGGCAATAGCCAAGCCCTAGGCCGCTACCACCGCTTTTTTGGTAAGAGAAGAAGTCATCAAAGATCTTATGTGCAATGGCTTCGTCAATGCCAGGGCCGGTATCTCGGAATATCAGAACGTTCTCGTAAGGCCCTGTGTTGGTGCTGATCTCAATTTGGCTTTCTGGATAAGAATCAAAGTAATAGATTGCATTACGTATCAGGTTGAAAATAACGAAATTGAATAAGGTTTCATTGAGCTTTGCTACAAAATCAGCGTGTTGTGGTAAACGAATGCGTTCAATGATCTTTTCATTCTCAAAACCATAGTGGCTTACGGCTTGATCTACGGCTTTGTGGATAGAGGTCATGGCCACAGGGCCGTGTTCAGGCGTACTGTCACTGACTTCGCGCAGGATGATATCAATCAGTTGTCGCCCGCGTTGAATCGCCGCTTGGCCATTCTCAATATCCTTTAGGATTTGTTTAGCTGGGGCTTGGTTATCAATGTGCTGTTTTAACACCTCAAAATGCAGCTGCACTTGAGCCAGCGGGTTACGCATTTCGTGTGCGATAGAATTAGCAAGCGCGCGACTTTGGCGAATGCGTCTATCGGCTTCAATGGTGCTTTGTACACGAGTTAACAAGGTTTGCAGTGCAGAGATCTCTTCGTTAGAGAACATCTTATCGTTGCTCTTATGTGATGAGACCAATAAGTGCGTGACTGATTTCCCCTGACCAAATAAAGGCATCACCAAAGCGGTGTCGTTTGAGCTCATCTTGTCATATAGGGCTTTTATCGAGCGCTTGGCTGGTGCGGTGTAATCAAGCTCCTGAGACAGCTCATCGAACACTAAAACGGACTTGTTGGTAGACAGGTAATCTTCGTAGAAGGTTTCGTTGTAGTTGCTGTTCACCAGACGCAACTTGTCTTCGGGAATCTGCAATAGGCTACCTAATCGACGCATTGCATCATCAATCGACAGCTTGAAATCGTCTTCTAGTGAGAGGATCTGTTGTACTGGCGTTTTCTTGTTTCCGTAGACAAAGAACGAGGCGTAGTGGCTTACGCGCTTGTAGAGAACATGCCACGTGATGCCGATAATCGCGCAGATTGGGATAGCAACAAGCCATTGACTGTCGTCTGTCAGCGGGATAAATATCGCGCCAAAAGGGATCACCAAAATAGCACAAACCAACATCGCATTTAGGCTCATGTACGCCAGGTATTTCACGCTGTAGAAGCGCGAGGTCAGCAGGGCATAGCCAACGAACAACATTTCACTTATCGACAAAGCTGGTGGCAGCCAAGTGAGCGAGAAATCACGCAAGAAGTAGGTCATGCCTAGGTGGATCGTCGCAGTAGACAGCATGAAGACTAAAATGCCGGCGATCATATAGTTGGTTTTGGCTAAAGTTAGCTTGCTGCTGTTGGCGCGCATGGCCACCAGGTTGAGTAGTGTTAGCACTACAAAGCTAATCATCCCAATAAAGAAGTACGGCGTATGCGGGCCAAACTCAATCACGAACTGGCTTGGGCCTGCAATGGTGACGTGTTCAACGGTTAACCCCGGACTTAAATTGATAAAGAAGGAGTAGACGGTCAGGGTGACGAAAATGGCTTGCTGCCACACATGAACCTTACCATTACGTTGTTCAGCGGCGAGTTTGCACGAGAAGTAATAGGCAAAGGCAAACGCAAAGAACGAGGCGAGGTTGGCAAACTTTGCGGCGAACACGGCGGCCGAGGCCCCAAGTTCCGGTAATAAGTCGGTATGGAAATAAGCGTTACTGCTGATCCACGCAACAATGCAGATCGAATACGCGATGTAAGGGGCATGGTGTGTCCCTGCGATCACTTCGTTCTTCTGTTTCAGGCGATAGCAGTAATAGAACAACCACATGACAACCACAGCCACGGTTGCAAGCAGTGTGATTGCTTTTGCATAGATGATCGCCTCTAGGCCGAAATCAAACATGTTCATCCTTTTTCACCGAGCTAGTTTTTCCTGCCGAGCGCGACTTTTCTAATGACTTTCTGCTTTCTCGCACTGCGCGTTTGTAGCTTCGAAAATCGACATTATTGAACGTTTTTACCATCATCTCAAAATTCCAGAATCCACGATAAATTGTCGTGCCATCGTCATTTAATTCGCAATATCCAGAATGGAAGTATGCATTGGAATCAATGGTTTGATAAAACTGAAGCATGAAAGGTTGCTCGATAATAGTGAAGCCAATCTTATAGCCTATTTGGTGTAACACACTCATCAGTTCTTTTTGAGAAAGGTAGAGGAAATAGAGCTTTTGTTGGGTATTGCCACTGACTGTCAGACGTAACACCTCACACAGGGCATCTTTGTCGGACAATTGTAACTGGAATTGTTGGTCAAATTCTGGGAGAGAGTAACATTTTGACAGTGTAGGCGGTGTGAAAAGTTGTAACCCTGCGAGTTCATCGCAGCCGTAATTGGGTAAACAGTATTGCCATTGCTCATTGCTGAACGGCGGTGCGTAACTTAGCCAAGTGTCATTCTTAGACCAGTCTTGAATCAGCGCAGAGGAAACCAGTGTTGGAAAGGCTTCATCGACTGGATGCTTGAGCAGAATAAAATGCTTACCTGCCTGAGAAAGGTGTAATAAAGGCAGCATCTCAAACCATTTCTCGCCCTTGATGAACACCTCGAGATTGCTTAAAGCAATGGCATCGCTGATTGGCATTCCTTGTGGGTGACTCGGTGTTTGTACCAAAAGTGGCTCATGTTCTATCTGTTCGATGATCGCACCGTAATAAGCACTGTCATTGATAGGGAGGTCGACATGAGAAATGGAGCTTGGATTTAATGGAGATTTTGCTTTGATCGCAGCAATTTCACACTCACACCAGAAATCTAGCCAATGCATATAGCACTGCCCTACAGCCTGCTCTAGAAGAGCAATCTCTGCAGATAGTGTATTTGGATAGCGCAGAATCAGATCGCGGTAGTCCATCACCTCAAACAATACAGAGTAGCTTTTGTTTTGATGCTCTGGGAAAAGCAATTCTAATTGGCTTCTACGATATTCAGTCACGCTTTGAAAAAGCTCAGTGCGCTCATGTGGCTGATAAGTGCTGATGACGAGCTCTATCAGCGCTCGCTGTTTTATTTCGATAGACAGACTGCTAGCCAACAGTGAGCCTAAAGACGACGTTAATTTCATGTTTAACCTAGCCTAGGTTTATATAATTATTTTTATTTGATCTGCACTATCTATAGGACACTGATTTTAGGTATGTGTTTGAAGTTACGTTACTTTGAGAGAGCCAATCGTAACTTTACTTGTGTCCATGGTGTGAGAAGTAAGTTGCATAATCGGGCGAGATTTTACTACTTGCACTCACCCTCAACAATAAAGATTTTCCATATTTGAATGAATTCAAAGATGAACAAAATACATTATTATCAACAACTTGTAGGGTTAGATCACAGTTTTAAAATCAGACATGATCAAGTCGAGCATAAACTTTTGGATTTATAAAATAATTTCAAATATCTATTTTTTGAACCAATATCATAATCCACATCAAGATGAGCTCATCTTATTAATCGTGATAGGAATGTTTTTGGTGTGAAGTATGTAATTATCTGATTAATTATGTCTGTATTATTACTCGCTTATTCTCTCGCTACTCATTTTAATGATTTAAATATCAGGTGGATAAAAGCAGAGCTCCAGTGCTCGTCTTGTTTTCCTGACAATCTCCTGTGTTTATAGAGTAGTTACACCATAATCTCTGATGAAGTGATGACATTCGAGGTTTAAGCTTGCCTGCATATGAAACATTATTGCGAGTAATCCCTCGTAAATGATTGAGGTAGAGAGAATTTATGAAGAACGTACGATTAACATCATTACTTGGAACAGCAACCTTGTTTAGTGTCGTGGCGTTAGCTGGGTGTAGTCAGAAATCAGAGGTACCAACTCAACCGCAAGAGAATGCGAACCCCATCTGCAGCACTAAAAACCTGACGGGTGGTTGGTCGAAAAGTGAGATAACACCAGAAGCCAAGCAAGCTTTAAACGCAGTTCTTAGCCAAATGAACACTTCAGCTGAGCTCAAGCAGATCTTGAGTGTTCGAACTCAGGTTGTCGCGGGTTTGAATTACGCTATTGAGTTTGAAATGGATAATGGTGAAGTGTGGAACACCATCGTTTACCGTTCTCTACAAGGTGACATCGAAATGACGCAACCTGCACAGAAAGGTCTTCTGTGCTCATAATCTAGATGCGTCTGTATCTTGTGAGATAGGCTTATAGCAAATAAAAATGGCTCCGTATTGGGAGCCATTTTTGTTTTTAAGAAGACTGATTTGTTGAACGTTTTCAGTCGGCCAACTCGGGCTCAGCTAACTCCTGAACACAAGCACGGCTGATGTCTTCATCAATGTAGGCCATACCGAGTTTATTGAGGTAGTCCATGCGATCAGCAGTGCGAAGCTCGATGTCGGGGCCTGCAATGTTATTGGCTTGATAAATTTCAGTGAGGTGAGACATGAATTGCTCGCCCACACTCATCATCAATAGACTCATTGCTCCTACGTCCGGTCTTACTTTGGCACGTTGCTTTTCAGATAAGTTTACCGCTAATACGATAGGCTGTTCTTCACCTTCGAAGCGAACGCCTCGCTCACGAACGGTTTGTTGAGCCCAGTAATATGCCAGTTCTTTGCTCTGGGTGAGAAACACTGGCTCAACCGATTCGGTGTAGTTGTTGCCGATGGTCGCCATAGTTTTTGAAGCTGCTTCGTTGAGCGCTTTGTCCCCAGAACGTTTTAAACCTTGGCCTTGAATAGAAGCCAATAAAGCGGAAGATGTGCCGTGATACCAAGTATCACCCGTCGCGAAACCATTCTCTGATAACAGTGTTTTTGCATCTTGTAGGTGTGTAGGTATTGAAGTCATAGGCACTCTCAAAAAATAAGAATCTTAACAAATACGTATACAGTTAGCTTAAACAGAAGTTGTTCGGTTAACCGTGGTGTGGAACACAAATCTGAGGCTTTGAGATAAAGCTGGCAGTACAAGCTTTATCTCAAAGCCTTCCCCCGGATCTTACCTAAGTAAGAGAGAAGGACGGGGGAGGCTTTAGCGTTAGCGGTTAATCAAATTGATTAGACGTATTCGCTTCACCCGCGGCTTTTAGTGCATTCTCACCCGCGAAGTATTCTTTGTGATCATCACCGATGTCTGAACCAGACATGTTTTGGTGTTTAACACAAGCGATGCCTTGGCGTATCTCTTTGCGCTGAACATTTGCAACATAGCCCAGCATGCCTTGGTCACCGAAGTATTCTTTTGCAAGGTTGTCGGTTGACAGCGCTGCAGTGTGGTAAGTCGGTAGAGTAATCAAGTGATGGAAGATACCCGCTTCACGAGATGCATCCGCTTGGAATGTGCGAATCTTGTCATCAGCTCGTTTAGACAATTCAGTTTCGTCATATTCAGCACTCATTAGGCTAGCACGGTCGTAAGCTGAAACATCTTTACCTTCTGCTACCATCGCATCGTATGCTTGTTGGCGGAAGTTTAGCGTCCAGTTGAATGATGGAGAGTTGTTGTAAACCAGCTTCGCATTAGGGTGAACTTCACGTACGCCGTCCATCATCTCTTTGATTTGACCGATGTGTGGCTTCTCAGTCTCAATCCATAGTAGGTCAGCACCCGCGTTGATTGCTTCAATACAGTCGAATACACAACGGTCTTCACCAGTACCTTGGCGGAATTGGTATAAGCCTGAAGGTAGACGCTTAGGTCGAACTAGCTTGCCGTCACGGTTAAAGCAAACGTCGCCTTCTGCCATATCTGCAACATCGATCTCTTCAACATCTAGGTATGAGTTGTAGATATCACCTTGGTCGCCCGGCTCTTTCACTACTGCGATTTCTTTTGTTAGGCCAGCACCTTGTGAATCGGTACGAGCAACGATGATGCCGTTGTCGATGCCTAGTTCAAGGAAAGCGTAACGAAGTGCGCGAAGTTTTGCGTGGAAGTCAGCGTGTGGAACCGTTACTTTGCCGTCTTGGTGACCACATTGCTTCTCATCGGCAACTTGGTTTTCAATTTGTAGACAACATGCGCCTGCTTCAATCATCTGCTTAGCCATTAGGTAGGTCGCTTCTGCGTTACCAAAACCTGCATCGATATCGGCGATGATTGGCACCACGTGTGTTACGTGATTGTCGATTTTGTCTTGGATAAGGTCTTGTTGGTTAACGTCGCCCGCTTCACGTGCAGCGTCTAGCTCACGGAATAAACCACCCAGTTCACGTGCATCAGCTTGGCGCAGGAATGTGTATAGTTCTTCTACTAGGCCTGCAACCGATGTTTTCTCATGCATAGATTGGTCTGGAAGTGGACCAAAATCAGAGCGAAGTGCAGCAACCATCCAACCAGAAAGGTATAGGTAACGACGGTCAGTCTTGCCATCAAAGTGCTTCTTAATAGAAATCAGTTTTTGTTGGCCGATGAAACCATGCCAACAACCCAGAGACTGAGTGTATTGAGAGCTGTCTTTGTCGTAAGCCTCCATATCCGCACGCATGATATCTGCCGTGTATTGCGCGATATCCAGACCTGTTTTGAATTTGTTTTGAGCTCGCATACGAGCAGCAGATTCAGCATTAATTGCATCCCATGGAGCACCTGCAGCGCTTTTTGCAACTTCTATCATTTCGATATCTTGTGTAATTTGCGACATAACTATTCCTTAGTTTCACGTGGGGTATGGTTGCCAAATTGGCTTGGATTAAAACTTTGCTATGGACAAAGAATAACCACGCATGTGATAATTTTGTTAATTTATAGTTATTATATTCGGTATTTTTCTTATGAATATTGCTCGTATAGACCTTAATTTACTTGTGTATTTAGACATGTTGCTACGTGAAAGAAACGTTACACGAGCAGCAAATCAATTGGGTATTACTCAGCCAGCCATGAGTAATGGCCTTCGCCGATTGCGTGATCTCTTTGAGGACCCGCTATTAGTGAGAACCAGTGAAGGGATGATACCAACCGAACGCGCACATAAGTTGCAGCCACTGATTCGAAACATCCTGGCAAATGTAGAAAAGACACTGCAGCCGACCGCAGAGTTTAATGCAGAAGACAGTGAACGCGTATTTCGTATCATGGCGAGTGACTATGCAGAATCGACCATTATTCAACCTCTTCTGAAAAGGTTAAGTGAAATCGCACCGAAAATACGACTGGATATCATGACGCCAAGTGACGTGAGTTATCAGGATGTAGAGCAAGGTACTGTTGATATAATTATCAACCGATTTGACGATATTCCTCAGTCGTTTCACCAGATGAGCCTTTGGCACGACGGGTTTTCTTGTCTATTTAGTTGTGACAACCCGATAGCCGACAACTTCGATATTTTGTCCTATTTAAAGGCGCAACATATCTGGGTAAGTAAGACAGGTATGGGAACGGGGGTGGGGATAAATCCAAGTGAAGCACAAAAGCTCGGTTGGATAGATGAAGCACTTATTCGTATCGGAAAAACACGCAATATTACGGTGTTTACTCGACATTACCTATCAGCCATTCTCTTCGCTCAACAGAAGAATCTGATCCTGACCATTCCAACCAAAGCCGCGCAATTGCAGCGAAATAATCCAAGGCTGTTGATCAAACCCGCGCCATTTGCGATTGAACCGTTTGAAGTGAAAATGGCGTGGAGTCCATTATTGCAAACCAATCCAGACCACCAGTGGATGCGTCGTTTGATTAAAAGTGTCGCTAACGAAATCGAGAGTGGAGTAACGGAATAACACAGTTTTTAGGGTATTTTTTATATGAATATCCAATATAACCGGCATAAATTAGCTAAATTCATGTCCGTTAAGTAAGTTTAAGTCAGTAAAGTAAATTTGAGCTAGTCACGAAAATTTATTGAGTAGCCATAAATTAGTTTGAGAGAGATTTTATGAGCAGTCGTATTCAACAGGGAAGCTTGAACATTGATAGCACCCTCTACCAATTAATTAATGAGCAGGTGATTCCTGGAACAGGCATTGTCGCTGAAGACTTTTGGCAATCATTTGCAACCATCCTTGAAGATTTGGCTCCAAAAAATCGCGCATTGCTTATCAAGCGTGAAGATCTTCAACATCAAATTGACGTTTGGCACCAAGAGCGTGCTGGGCAAACGCTCGATCCTGTGGAGTACAAACAGTTCTTACAGCAGATCGGTTATTTGGTTCCTGAAGGCGATGACTTTCAAGTGACGACAGCGAGCGTAGAGCCTGAGATCGCAACACAAGCAGGGCCGCAGCTTGTGGTGCCAATCATGAACGCACGTTTTGCACTTAACGCAGCCAATGCGCGTTGGGGCAGCCTATATGATGCGCTCTACGGAACGGACGTGATCAGTGAAAGTGATGGCGCGGAAAAGGGCGGAAGCTTTAACCCAGCCCGTGGTGCTAAAGTCGTGACTTATGCTCGCGAGTTCCTTGATGACGCAGCGCCATTAAACGGCGTCTCCCATAAAGACGTCACTAAATACAGCATCAGTAACGCTAGCATCGGCAATAAATTAATAGCGACACTCGATAACGGCGAAGAAGTCACTCTCATTGATAGCGACCAGTTCATTGGCTATCAAGGTGACGCAAGTTCCCCTTCGTGCATTCTTCTTAAACACAATAATCTGCACATCGAAATTCAAATTGACCCGAGCGCACCGATTGGTAGCGTCGATGTGGCGGGAATTAAAGATGTATTAGTCGAAGCCGCTCTAACAACCATTATGGATTGCGAAGACTCGGTTGCTGCAGTTGATGGTGAAGACAAAGCATTGGCTTACCGTAACTGGTTAGGCTTGATGAAAGGTGATCTACAAGAATCACTAGAGAAAAACGGCAAAACCATTGTTCGTAACCTTAACCCAGATCGCCAATACACCAGCGTGACGGGTGGTGAGATTTCACTAAAAGGCCGCAGCATGTTGTTCATCCGTAATGTCGGCCACCTGATGACCAACCCTGCGATTATTGATGCCGAAGGCAATGAAGTGCCTGAAGGCATTATGGATGGCATGATCACTTCGCTAATCGCGATGCATGATTTAAAAGGCAACAGTGCTTACCAAAACTCGACCGCGAACAGCATCAATATTGTAAAACCTAAGATGCATGGTCCTGAAGAAGTCGCGTTCACCAATGAGCTGTTTGGTCGCATTGAAGATGCATTAGGGCTAGATCGATTCACGATCAAAGTTGGCATCATGGACGAAGAGCGTCGTACTTCGGTTAACCTTAAAGAATGTATTCGAGCGGCTAAAGATCGTGTTGTGTTCATCAACACAGGTTTCTTAGACCGAACGGGTGATGAGATTCACACCAGTATGGAAGCGGGACCATTCGCTCCTAAAACACAGCTGAAAACCATGACTTGGATTGGCGCATACGAAGATCAAAACGTTGATCTTGGCTTAGCTTGTGGCCTGCAAGGTAAAGCCCAGATTGGTAAAGGTATGTGGCCAGAGCCAGACAACATGGCGAAGATGATGGATGCGAAAATCGGACATCCACAAGCGGGTGCTAATACTGCTTGGGTTCCTTCTCCAACCGCCGCGACTTTGCACGCGCTGCACTATCACAAGGTGAGTGTACCAAGCCGTCAGAAAGAGCTTCGTGAGCGAGTGAGAGCCAATGTTGATGATATTCTTACTATCCCGCTACTGGGCAACCAAAAGCTGACTGCGCAAGATATTCAAAGTGAGCTGGATAACAACACACAAGGTATTCTGGGGTACGTGGTTCGTTGGATTGATCAAGGCGTTGGTTGTTCGAAGGTACCTGATATTAACGATGTCGGCTTGATGGAAGACCGAGCGACGCTGCGTATTTCAAGCCAACATATTGCGAACTGGTTACGTCACGGCATTTGCGAGGAAGCTCAGGTAATGAAAACCATGAAGCGCATGGCCGCAGTGGTGGATGAGCAAAACGCTGGCGACCAGAGCTACCGTAACATGGCGCCTGACTTTGAAAACAGCATTGCATTTTCAGCGGCGTGTCAGTTGGTATTCGAAGGCTGTGCTCAGCCGAGCGGTTACACCGAGCCAGTACTGCACGCGATGCGTCTAAAACTGAAAGCACAGGAATAGCGAAGCAACTGAATAACAAAAATAGAGAATGTAAAATACTAAAAAAAGAACCCCCCCTTTAACCGAGCCCAAGGTGCCGCGCTTTTATAGCGCGGCTTTTTTTTGATTCATTTTTGTGAAGGGAAAGGTGGAAAGTGGGTCAGGTTAGTGATCACTAAGACTTAATTATTTCCGAGCCCTAATCACTGCCAGAACTTAGTTACTACCAACCTTATTTTCCGCCAAAGCAAAGATACTTAATGTCCATGTACTCATCGATGCCTTCTTTCGCACCTTCACGGCCAATACCTGATTGTTTCACGCCACCGAAAGGCGCGACTTCGGTTGAGATCAGGCCATCATTAATACCCACCATACCGTACTCAAGTGCCTCTGCGATGTTCCATACTCGATGAATGTTCTGACTGTAGAAGTACGACGCTAATCCATAAATGGTATCGTTGGCCATCTCGATAAGCTCTTCGTCCGTGTCGAATTTCATCACAGGCGCGACTGGGCCAAAGATCTCTTGCTGAACAATGTCCATGCTGTGTTTCACATTTTTAAGTATGACAGGCTGAAGGAAAAGCCCATCAAGCTCTTGAGTTGGCGTCACAGGTGTCGCGCCTTGTTCTACCGCTCTGTCTAATAATGCTTGGATGTTGTTCTTCGCATTCTGACTGACAACAGGACCAATGGTGACACCTTCATCTAAGCCGTTACCAATCTTAAGTTGTTGAACCGCTTGATCGAATTTAGCCACGAACTCATCGTATACTTTACTGTGAACATAGAAACGGTTTGCACAGACACATGTTTGTCCCGCATTACGGAATTTTGACGCCATTGCGCCTTGAACGGCCGCGTCGATGTCAGCATCGTCAAACACAATAAAAGGTGCATTGCCACCAAGCTCCATAGAGGTGCGTTTGATGCCTTTTGCAGCTTGAGCCATCAAAATGCTGCCCACACGGGTCGACCCAGTGAAAGAGATTTTTTTGATCAACGGATGCGAAGTGAATAGGTTGCCCACTTGTTCAGGGCTTTCACCAAGAACGACTTGAAGTAGATCCTTAGGGATACCCGCTTGATAAGCCAGTTCAACCACAGCAAACGCAGAAAGCGGTGTCTCATCCGAAGGTTTCACGACAAAGCTACAACCCGCAGCTAAGGCAGGAGCCGCTTTACGAGTGATCATTGCAATCGGGAAGTTCCATGGCGTAATCGCACATGCGACACCAATAGGCTGCTTGATGGTCACCAAGCGTTTGCCAGCGACTGTGCTAGGAATGGAATCACCATAAGTGCGCTTTGCTTCTTCTGCAAACCACTCAATGAAGCTCGCGCCATACACCACTTCGCCTGTCGCTTCGGCTAACGGCTTACCCTGTTCCATTGTCATGATTCGAGCAAGGTCATCTTTGTTTTCAAGGATCAACTGGTGCCAGCGATGAAGCAGTGCAGCACGAGATTTAGCAGGAATTTTTGCCCACTCTTTCTGCGCTACATGAGCTTGTTCAATCGCGTTCGCTAACTCTGTTTCTGATGATATCGGTGCGTTCCCGATGAGTTCATCCGTTGCTGGGTTTGTGACTGCAACTGCGTTGTTCGCTTCTGTCACCATAAAAGAGAGTAAGTGCTGGTTATCAATGTTTAGCATCGTGATTCCTTTGTCGTGATTACTTTAGACGTGTTGCTGATGTGCGGGTTGGCGAGTGTTCAGATCACTTCGACCAAATGTTGATTAGTCGCAGATTGTGGTCGTTAATTCGATAGTTTTGAAGCCCTTGTTTGCGCAAGCATTGTTTACCAAAGTAGGGCTTTCGAAATCCATGATCAGTTAAGTCATGGACTTCGAAATTCTTTAAGAAAGTGCTTACTGCTGACTCCAATTATCAGCTTCGATTTTCGCCAGCGCTTTTGCTGCTTTTTGAAGTGCGGGCAAGAATTTTATTGCTTCATCCGGTTTCACTCGAATCACAGGTGCTTGGATCGCTAGGCCTAGGTTTGATTGACCAGTTGGTGAGGGTATCAGCACAGCGATACAGACTAAGCCTGGTAAAAACTCTTCATCATCAATAGCAAAACCTTGGATTTTTGCTTCTTCGATGTCTTTCTCTAGAGTCGAATAGTCGGTAATCGTGTTCACGGTGTATTGAGTCAGCGGCACGTTTTCAATTAATCGTCTGCGCTGCGACTTAGACATGTGCGCTAAAAACAGCTTGCCTGTAGCTGAGCAGTGTACGGGAACGCGAGAGCAGGGGTGCAGGTGAAAGCGAAGGGGAGCTTCAGTTTCTGCACGATCGAGATAGATGATTTCACCACTTGAAAGAGCCGTCAGGTTACAACTCTCACCGACCTCTGCTCTCAGGTTCTCAAGGATAGTGCGTCGCGCGCTGTGCATGGTGCTATTCAAAAGTAGGTTTTCGGCAAGTTTTCTTAGTCGAATGCCTGAGCTGTAGTGCTTTTCGTCGCCATCTCTTTGAATGATGCCCGCCGCTTCTAATTGCTGAAGCATTCGGTGCAGCGTGGGTTTTGGTAATCCGGTCTCTTCGACTAAACCTTGCAGAGAAATAAACTCGTCTTTTTGCGCTATCACCTCTAATAGTGCAAAAAGTCGGAGGGTCGGTGTATCCCCTTGAACTTGCGGTGTTTCTGTTTGCATACAGTGATTCATCCTTGCGATATGTCTATGCCTAAGAGTGTACATACCAAATCATTATTCTTCAATTATCTGAATAAAATTTGATCTTTTTTATTATTCAAATAATATAAATGTAAATTATGGAACAATTAATCTCAATAAATGGAATTTAAAGATGAGGGCGATTGGACGGATTATTGATAAAGCTCATTTAGATCGTAAGCGTGTTGTTTTGAGTGAAGCGGAGGACCCGCGAGTGCTAGCTGCTGCAAGAATGGCAATCGATAAACAGCTCGCTCACATCACACTTGTAGGCGATGAATCGGCGATCATCGCTGCTGCAGAACTGCATCACATTAACCTGGCTGGCATTCATATTGTTTCTCCACAGGCGTCGTCACTCAAAGAGGTGCTCGCTGAGCGGCTGTATACATTAAGGAAAGCCAAAGGCATGACTTATGATGACGCACTAGAGCTGGTTCAAGACCCACTTGTTTTTGCCAATTTGATGGTAAGGGAAGGGCTGGTCGACGGCACAGTTAATGGCGCGGTTTATACCACGTCTGATGTGGTGCGAGCTGCGCTGCAGATTATTGGGCCAGCGCCAGACAGCGAGTTGGTGTCCAGCTTCTTCTTGATGATGCTGTGTGAGCCTTTCCATAATCTTAAAGGCGGTATGATTTTCAGCGATTGTGGTTTGGTTATTAACCCCAATGAAACCGAGCTGGCATCAATCGCGGTAGCCGCTTCTCAAAGTGCTGAGGCATTGTTAATGGAAGAGCCTAAGTTGGCGATGCTTTCATTCTCTACCAATGGTAGCGCGAAACATGAGTCGGTAGACAAGGTGCGCAGTGCTGCGCAGATAGTTAAACAGCGTTGCCTGGGAATCGCTGTAGACCAAGATGTTCAATTAGATGCGGCGATTGTCACTGAAATAGCGGCGAAAAAGTTGCCTGATTCAAAGGTCAAAGGTCAATCTAACGTGTTGATATTTCCTAACTTAGAAGCAGGTAATATCGGTTATAAGCTTGCGGAAAGGCTAGGTGGGGCTGTTGCGATTGGCCCGTTGCTGCAAGGGCTGAATCAACCAGCGAATGACTTGTCCAGAGGCTGTAGTGCCGAAGATATCTTTAATGTCATTGCCGTTACCGCGGTACAAGCGCAGCAAGGGAAAGCATCTGACTCTAAGGCTGACTCTGAAGCTGATGTTGAAGAAAGAGAAGAGTCGGAGTTTGAATTCCGGTATTAACACTCGTTGCTTAAACTAATGCGGAATCTTGCACTCATATTTACCCCCAAATAACCTAATTAGGATAGCTAATGGAGTTACCTGTTTTACTCGCCATTCTTGCCACCATTGCGGTAGGTACTTATTTCCAAACTGTCACTGGATTTGGTCTCGGTATCATTGTGATTGGGCTAACGGTCAGCCTTAATTTGGTATCCCTACCCGTTATAGCCGGGGTGGTCAGTATTGTGACCTTGTTCAATTGCTTGGTGGCGTTGATGGGTAAGCCACTGCTTGGGGAACTCAAGATTCTGGTGGTGTTAGTCATCGGTATTATTCCCGGCGTATCGATGGGCGTGTACTTGCTGGACGCGTTGAGCGAGTCGGCAACCCAAATCCTACGAGGGCTATTGGGTGCCATGGTGTTGTTCGCTGGTTTGAGCTTTATGTTTAAACCTAAAACTAGAACGGTCCGTTCGACAACCGTATCTTTCCTTGTCTCAGGATTTAGCTCTGGGTTAGCGGGGGGATTATTTGGGATGGCAGGTCCACCGATTGTTTATCATCTCTATCGGCAACCTTTTTCGCTCGATCTGGTGCGAAGCACACTGCTGATGGTTTTCGCTTGTACGTCGATGTCCCGTACGGTCAATGTCTATGCGGCGGGCGACATGGAACAGAGCATATTGTGGTTATCCGCTATTGCTGTTCCTCTGGTGGCGCTTGTCACAATGTTTGCTCGGCGTTTCCCACCGCTGTTGTCTAATGATCAACTCAGAAAGCTGGTGTTTACGGTGTTAATGCTGATAGGCGGATATTTGATGGCTGTCTCTGCATGGTCGTTGTTTGGCTCCTCGTAAACCATTCTCGACAAAGGAGGCTAGTGATTCGCTAGCCTAAGCTTCCCTGTTTAAACACGCTTTAGCATCTCAAATATGCTCCTAGATAGCCCAAACAAGCAGCTCTCTTGTACATCTAACGTGATGTTGCTGCGATAGTACGGGCTCAAATCCATTCCCATTCCCACACCATGAATCTCAATACCGTTTTTGGTCGACTCACGTTCAATCACCTGTTTGAGATGGTTATCTAAATAGAACTGATCGTTGGCGGTACTGGTAGCGGTATCCATCGGGCAGCCGTCTGAGAACACAATCAAAACCTTTCGCTGGGCGGTGTGCTGCTGCAATCGATGACTCGCGAACTGAACCGCTTCGCCATCAATCCCTTCTTTAAAGATGTCGGCTTTACGAAGACTCGCAATGCCAAGTCGAGAACGTCTCCAATGGGTATCAAAATCCTTAAACACGATGTGCCGAACTTCGTTTAAGCGGCCCGGGTGCTTTGGTTGGCCTTGTTTAAGCCACTGCCGATAGACCTTGCCACCGTTCCAGTTATTGGTCGTAAAGCCAATAATCTCGAAAGGGATGTTGGCCAGTCCAACGGATTTGAGAATTGTATCAATCAGTAGGCTTAGCTTGTGACTGTGCTTTTGCATTGAGCCAGAGCAGTCCATCAAAAATGTGGTGGCACATTGATGAGATGTACCGATGTCAGGTTGATAAAAGACAGTGCTATCCAATGGCGATGTGACGAGCTTGGTGATGGTGGTGGCGTTAACAATGCCTTCTTCTAAATGGTCCTGACGTCGGTTCCTCTGTGGTGTGGCAACAAAGCTAGTAAGCATAGCGGCTAAACGGTGAGTGTTGACTTGTCTCGCCATGATGTCATCGGTTAGCTTTTGCCTCAGTTCGAGTAATAGGGTACGCCTGACGAGTTTGTCTGCGGCGATGACTTGATCAAATTCTGAATTAAAGACCTGATAATTGGCGCCCGACAACTCGAATACCTTGCTACTGCCTGTGATGTCGGTATCGACGTCTTGATCTTGAATGTCACCATCAACAATCAAGGCAAGCTGTGCAAGGAGCTTGATGTCTTCTTCAACGGTTGGTGTGGGTGAGTTATCACTTTCCTGTTCTTGGATGATTAACTCTTGTGCAAGGGCTGCAAGCTCATTGGCACTGTGTGCAAACTGTTCTTGGTCTGTTCTATGTTGCTTTAAGCGTTTAAAGCTGTGACCGAAGGTAGGCACGATGCCGGCGCGAGTCGATTCAATGGTCTCAGCAATGGGTTCCGAAACCGGAACACCGGTTAAGCGGGTGTGGATGACTTGCATCAGAGTAAACAGCAACATGCCTATTCGTGATTCGGTGAAGCCATTCTGATGATATTGGTCGCTCCAATACGCAAAGTTGAACTGAATGCTGGTGGTAACGCCTTTTAGATAAGATGGAACTTGCGATTCAATTCGCACCTGCTCGCAGAAGTCATATAACAGACGTTCGACCTCGTTTTTCGGTCGCAATGAGTAGTGAAGATCAGCATCTGAAAGCAAGAGTCGTAATGCCGATGAATCGATCTTGCCTTGCATCGAAAGCTTACTGTTTTTCAGCTCGTGGCGAGATACAAAGGTGAGATCGTTGGTGTGGGCAGACTGGTAATAACAGGGCTTATTGCCTTTATAGAGTCGTTCTCCCCGATAGTTCAGATCGAGTTCACCACTGATTGCTCTGGCGACAGACACTCCAATATCGAGGATCTTTTTCTGCTGAGAAGAAATATTGGCCATGGTTTACGACTCCGAGTGCGAATAGTTTTGAGTATGCGTTTCCAAGGCTTCACCAAAGCAACGGAAATAGTATTCGCTAACCAGTTCTTTCTCTTCGTCTTCACAGCGATTCAAGAATGACAACCTAAATGCGGTGGCTACATCATCGAATATTTGGATGTTTTCAGCCCAAGTGAGCACCGTTCGCGGAGACATCACCGTTGAAAGGTCGCCAGCCCGAAACCCGTTGCGCGTTAACCCTGCCGTTGCGATCATTTTCTCAACCAGTTGTCGGCCACTTTCATTATTCAGCTCTGGAAGCTTGGATAACACGATCTTGGTTTCATGTTGTGGATCTAAATAGTTGAGCGTGGCGATGATGTTCCATCTATCTAACTGACTGTGGTTAAGCACTTGAGTACCCGAATACAAACCTGAAAAGTTACCCAAGCCAAGCGTGTTGCAGGTAGCAAACAGGCGGAAAGAAGGGTGAGGTGTGATCACTCGGTTTTGCTCTAAAGAGGTGTACTTTCCGTCTTGCTCTAATAACTGCTGAATCACAAACATCACGTCAGGGCGACCAGCGTCGTACTCATCTAATACCAGTGCGATGGGTTGTTGAATGCTTTGCGGAAGAATGCCTTCTTTAAACTCAGTCACCTGCATTCCGTCTTTAATGACGATGCTGTCTTTACCTATGAAATCCAATCGACTTAAGTGTCCGTCTAGGTTGATCCTCAAACACGGCCAATTCAATCTCGCGGCAATTTGCTCAATGTGAGACGACTTGCCCGTTCCGTGCGTGCCTTGTATCAATGTACGACGATTTGAAGTGAACCCCGCTAATATAGCCAACGTCACTTCAGGATCAAAACAGTAATTTGGGTCGACTTTCGGCACATATTCACCCGGGTGTTCAAATGCCATCACCGTTAGGTTGCTGTCGATGCCAAAGCGTTCTCTCACGCTTACCGGCTGCGTTGGTACCAATTCCGCCTCTTTCATCATATTTCCCTCTATATAGCTCATCACTTGTCGCTGCTATCGCGATATGTCATCGATTATTAACAGCTCCAGTTAAGTTAACGGCACTTTTTGTACGAAAAACTACCAATAATGTGATCCAGTTTTATTAATTAGAATGAATTGTTCCAATTTAATATAAAAAGTTGACGCGCAAAAATTCTACTACCAAGGTGAAAATGAATTCGAAAAAGAGACAATTCATTCCGAAAAATGAAATTTTGGTTAACTCAAGGAGAATGGAAGAATGAGCGAGCAAGAAAAACGTACGGTTGTTTCCGGCACAGTAACAATGACACCATCAGAAGCGTTCGTTGAAACTATGGTTGCTAATGATGTTACCGATATGTTCGGCATCATGGGGTCGGCATTTATGGACGCAATGGATATCTTTGCTCCTGCTGGCATTCGATTGGTTCCAGTAGTACACGAGCAAGGCGCTGCCCACATGGCAGATGGTTATTCTCGTGTATCGGGTCGCCACGGTGTAGTCATCGGGCAAAATGGCCCTGGTATTAGTAACTGTGTAACAGCAATTGCAGCTGCGTTCTGGGCACATAGCCCGGTCGTAATTGTGACGCCAGAGACAGGCACTAAAACAATGGGCTTAGGTGGTTTCCAAGAATGTAACCAGCTTCCAATGTTCCAAGAGTTTACTAAGTATCAAGGACACGTAACGCACCCAGACCGTATGGCGGAATACACAGGCCGATGCTTCGACCGTGCGATGAGTGAAATGGGTCCAACTCAACTGAACATTCCACGTGACTATTTCTACGGTGAAACTCAAACCGAGATCCCTAAACCCGCGCGTTTAGACCGTGGTCCAGGTGGTGAGAAATCTCTGAATGAAGCAGCAGACCTGATAGCTGAAGCGAAATTCCCAGTCATCATTTCTGGTGGCGGTGTGGTAATGGCTGATGCAGTTCAAGAGTGTGCGGCACTGGCAGAAAGATTAGGCGCACCCGTAGTGAACAGCTACCTGCACAATGACTCGTTCCCTGCTAGTCACCCATTATGGTGTGGTCCTTTAGGCTACCAAGGTTCGAAAGCAGCAATGAAGTTGATGGCTCAAGCGGATGTGGTTATCGCTTTGGGTACACGTCTTGGTCCATTTGGTACCTTGCCTCAACATGGTATGGACTACTGGCCGAAGAACGCGAAAATCATTCAGATTGATGCCGACAACAAGATGCTAGGTCTGGTTAAGAAGATTTCAGTTGGTATCTGTGGTGATGCGAAAGCAGCTGCGGTTGCTCTATCTGAAAGATTGGAAGGCCGTGCATTGTTGTGTGATGACAATAAAGGCGATCGTCAAGACACGGTCGCAACAGAGAAAGCACTTTGGGAAAAAGAGCTTGATGAGTGGACACACGAACGTGACTCGTTCAGCTTGGATATGATTGAAGAAAACTCACACGAGACTCCGTTCTCTGGTGGTGAATACCTTCACCCGCGCCAAGTATTGCGTGAGCTAGAAAAAGCGATGCCAGAAGACGTAATGGTCTCAACCGATATCGGTAACATCAACTCGGTGGCAAACAGCTACTTACGCTTTGAAAAACCACGTAGTTTCTTTGCGGCAATGAGTTTTGGTAACTGTGGTTACGCGTTCCCGACCATCATTGGCGCGAAAGCAGCAGCACCTCATCGCCCAGCTATCTCTTATGCAGGCGACGGTGCGTGGGGCATGAGCCTGATGGAAACCATGACATGTGTTCGTCATAACATTCCAGTGACAGCCGTGGTATTCCACAACCGTCAATGGGGTGCAGAGAAGAAGAACCAAGTCGACTTCTACAACCGACGCTTTGTTGCCGGTGAGCTAGATAACCAAAGCTTTGCTGAAATCGCACGAGCAATGGGCGCTGAAGGTATCACGGTTGATAAGCTAGAAGATGTAGGTCCAACCTTGCAAAAAGCCATCGACATGCAGATGAACGAAGGCAAAACAACCATCATTGAAATCATGTGTACTCAGGAATTGGGTGACCCGTTCCGCCGAGATGCACTATCAACACCGGTTCGTTTCCTAGATAAATACAAAGATTACGTATAAGTCATAGGAAGTTTGTCCGGCCGTAGATATCTCGAGAGTGTTAGAGAAAGTGCTATCGAGAATGTGGTCGGGCAATATTAACGGGTATTGGCAATGTACTTAAGTGAATACCGGCAACCCGTATTTCAATAATCCTTAGTCAAACGTTAGAACATGAATTAAATGACTGTTGTATATATAAGTGGTTTTAGTTATATAAACTTTGTCGTTCCTTATTAATCGACCCTTAGCTAATTGCTCCTTAGTTAATGGTTTTATAACTGTTAGTTATTGATGAGGATATATGGCCATTGATAAAGACATATACCTATTGTCATTTTTAAAATTATTCGTAACGATACTGATTAACCATGATAGTTAATTTTTAATTGTAATAAATTTAAATTAAGTGACCTATTACATGCATGCTGTGAACAATAAACGTTATATAAGCTCACTCGAAGAGATGTATAAAATAATTAATTCATTAATGAATGAATGCAGTGACCAACGTGGTTTGATGTATAACGTGTGTGATTATGAAAATAATAATCTAATGCCAAGTTTAGGCCGTTCCAATCGTAAGAACATACGCCGTGTCGAACAAGAGTTGCTTTCAACAGTGAGAGTTTACGGTGGTCACTCGCTGAGCTCATACGACATAAATGATTGGTTATTGATGTGTTTAGCCAAAAAGCAGGGCTTTCCCACCCGTTTACTTGAATGGACAGATAGCCTGATTAATGCGTTGTGGTCTGTGTGCCATAGCCAAAGTAAAGACTGCATCAATATTGTTAAAGCGATTAATTATCATAGGGTTAGTGTTTTTAACTCACCCTATGAACTTGAAAGAACTCAGATCTTCAAAGTAGCCGACTGCGATAAGCAAGAGCAACGAACGGATAAGTGGTATTCCATTCATCCATTTAAGGACGGCAGTAATGATGCCATTCAGCCTTTGTACGATGAGAAAGAATATTCAAACGGTCTAGTATTCGTTCATATTTTTCCGTCAGCGAAAGTAAACCTGATAAAGGAGTTAATATCCATGAATGTTTTAAATGAACCGACTGATTATATCGAAGAGAAGCTAACTGATATAAAAAATGAAGCCCATGTAGATAACAATCAAGTTATTAATAAAGGTGAGGGTAATATTGAATTACAAGTGAATACTCATGATCGCCAGCTTGAGCAGTATGGCCGAAAGTACCATCAAGATTTTGATTTCGACTAAAGTCTAATATTTCTACTGATTTTATTTAGAGCTCATATAGATCTAGTGATTACGAGATAAATAAAATTAGAACACCAATTAATTTATAAAAAGATGAAATCTGTGAGCTTAAAGATTGTTTATAAAGTAACTCGAAGTTAGAGTGATGAATCTTGTTATCAAGTTGTTAAATTTTTACAGATCTAGTTTAAACACTCTAATAAAAAAGTGGCGAAAAGCTACTGAAATTTAAACCAATAACGAAAACATAAAGGATTCTGGAATATGAATATGCAAACCAATGCAGCGACATTCGTGCTGGAAAACCAAGTCGACACCGCCTTTTTACAGTCTTTTAGTGATGCATGGAATAACCATGATATTGAAGCGCTAATGTCGTTTATGACCGAAGACTGTGTCTTCCACACCGTGGCAGGAGAAGGCGAACTTGGAAACACTATCGAAGGGTACGAAGCCGTTCGCAATAGCTTTGAATTGGTTTGGCAGAACTTTCCAGATGCAGCCTGGAGCGATCCTGTCCACTTTGTGTGTGGAGACCGCGCGGTAAGCGAATCAACGTTCTCTGCGACTAACCCAGATGGCACCGTCATCGAAGCTCGTATGGTTGATGTGTTTACCCTGAAAGATGGAAAAATCAGCGTAAAAATCTAAGCCCTGACGATAAGCCAATTCTTACTGAGATGTTAAATCGAGCCAAAGAAAATGGTCGTGGCGTTTACACCTATCGATGGTTAAATCCGCTGTCGAGCAAAGTGGAAACTAAGCACACTTACTATCGAATTATCGACAATAAGTTGGTTGGGGTGGGTTATTACACAAATTCAAACAACACGTAAACGCGTTTCTACGGAACCCTCAACCCAGTTAAATAAAGGGCTGGGGGCTCGAAATGCCGGTTTGTGTAAAAAAGCAATTTAGTAAAATTCACACTGTGTAATTTTTGTTGTGAAATTGTTTCAAAAATAACAGTAGTATGAAAAACATGGAAACCACACAGTAAAGAACAATTTTGAAAAGGGTCTATTGGGATGTTTGACCTAAATGAAATTTAAAGCCGTACGAGGGATAGACTATGAATATGCTGACACTAGACAAAACAGAACTTCACAGAAACCATTCAACATTTATTGCTGAAGCTGTCTTTGCCGTCGAAATGGTGAAAGCAGACAAGCAACTCGAAAAACAGAAAATGGCGAAACAGTTGCTTGATACTTTATTTCCTCTTGAGGCGGGTTCACACGAAGACGCGGTGAGCTACGAGATCGATTACCGACACGTTCAGGTTTACTTCAAGAATGGCGAACATACTGGACTGAAACGCGCTAAACACTTTGTGGCTTACACAGGTGATAAATCTAAGCCTTCAGCAATCCTATTCCGTGATGAAAGCGGTACGCACGTTGAAGTGACAATCGGTGCTCGTAAAGGCACTGGCCGTCTGGAGTTGGTTGATATTCAAGATATCCAATTAGAGACGTGCACTACGTTTGGTCAAACTGAGGCCAGCCGTTCTTCTGGCATCCGTCACTGGGTGAGCTTAGTAAAAGGCGATGAAAGTGGCCGCCCGAATGCATCAAGTGAAGACAAAGAGTTCACTGCGAAAAATGGTGAAGACTATAACCTAGGTTTTTGCTTCGCAATCTAACGAACTGTCTTTGAAATGTGCAGTGCTGATCTGTGAGACGCAGCGCTGACATTTGAGCACTGATTTCTCTTTTACCTTTGGTAACTTTCCCCGCCCCTATAGCGGGGCTTTTTTATTAGAGCTATAAGTAAATTGGGTGATTATTAAAATTATCTGCAAAAAGTTTGGATGTGATTTTACGGTGCGTCATTTTAATTTAAATTGTTGTATTTGAAGGTTTTTATTCTTTTGTTTTATTCTGTTTTTATTGGGTTAACTATCACTATCAACGGTGGTTTGGGTGACTATTGAGCTAAAAATCAGTCAAAATGCTTTGAGCTGTGCTATAATGTGCGCCTTGGGATTGAGCCTGTAAGTCCATTTATCACTAACTATTGTGATTTTTATTGCCTTTTATTTAGGCGATGCGGCGAGCCAATCAAGTAGTAGTTGGATATGGAGAGCGTCCTTATATTCGTTGAATCGGATATGCGAACATCATAATTTATGAGTTTTAAATCAAAAAAGTACAGTATTGATTCTACTGACTATCAAGTTGGTCAAGACAACGTCAGTAAATGGGGCATGGATGTCCATAACACAGTTTTCGTAGCCTCAGTTGGCTTATCTCTTCTCTTCATCATCACTCTTCTTGCTCTTCCTCCTGCAGATGCTAAAGCTGCAATTGATTCTATTAAGGGTGCTGTTCTATCAAAGTTTGACTTCCTGTTTATGTGGGGAGCTAACATCATGCTAGCGTTTGCTGTTGTTCTTGCTTTTTCACCGTTGGGTAAAATCCGTTTAGGTGGCGAAGACGCGACGGCGGACTATTCAATGTCATCTTGGATTGCGATGTTATTCGCAGCAGGTATGGGTATTGGACTTATCTTCTGGGGTGTTGCAGAGCCAACTGCGTTCTTCACTAACTGGTTCGGAACGCCATTAGACGCAGAACCTTTCACAGCCGCTGGTCGTGAACTGGCGCTAGGCGCAACCGTATTCCACTGGGGTTTTCATGCATGGGCTATCTATGGCATGACGGCGCTTTGTCTGGCGTACTTTGTTTATAACAAAGGCTTACCGCTATCAATGCGTTCTGTGTTTTACCCAATTCTGGGTGAGCGTGTGTGGGGCAAAACTGGTGATGTAATCGATGTACTAACCGTACTGGTTACTCTGTTTGGCCTTGCGACTTCATTGGGCTTAGGTGGTACACAAGCAGCAAGTGGTATTAGCCACGTGTTCGGCTTGGAAAACAACATCTTCCTTCAGCAATCTATCATCGTTCTAATCATGGGCTTGGCGATCATCTCTGTACTACGTGGTATGGACGGTGGTGTTAAGTTCCTAAGTAACCTGAACATGGTTATTGCATTCATATTCCTTGGTCTTATCGCTGTATTGAACTTCACAACTGTGCTTGATTCAATGGCAACGGCGGCAACGGGCTATGTGAAAAATATCGTAGCTTTGAGCCAAAGTGCGGGTCGTGAAGACACAACATGGCTGCATGGTTGGACTGTGTTCTACTGGGCATGGTGGGTAGCGTATGCACCTTTCTTCGGTATGTTCGTAGCGCGTATTTCTAAAGGCCGTACGGTTCGTGAATTCCTACTTTGCGTATTGATTATCCCAACATTGGTGACTTCAGCTTGGATGTCTATCTTCGGTGGCGTAGCTATCGAGCAAGTGATTAATCAGGTGGGGCAACTTGGCCTCGACCAAGGCATTACAGATGTATCTCTAAGCTTGTTTTACATGCTAGATGCTTACTCGTTCGGTAGCATTCTGTCTGTTCTCGCAGTCGCGCTGATCATCGTGTTCTTCGTTACAACGTTGGACTCAGGTTCTATCGTTATCGATGGCATGACGGCGGGTGGTAAATTAGAAGTGCCAGTGAAACAGAAAGTCGTTTGGGCGGTTATCTCAGGTGCTATCGCGATGGTGATGCTGTGGATTGGTGGTACTCAATCAATCCAAGCTCTGCAATCTATTACGATTATTGCAGCACTGCCGTTTACGATCATTCTTTTGATTGGTTGTGTGAGCTTGTTGAAAGGCCTACTGACAGAAGTCGGTAAAGGGCAAGAAACCGTAACTCAAACTACAAAATAAATCGTGAATTAAGTAAGTCGCTAGATAGAGATTTACTTTACTCAGCATGATTCAAAGCTCTCTTGTACTTGGTGCAAGAGAGTTTTTTATGCCTAGGAAGAAATCAGAGACCAGATAAAAAAGAGCCACAAGTGAATCATCACTTGTGGCTCTTTTCGTTCTTAGTTCTAGGTGCTCGGTTCTAGTTATTAGCGGGTATGAGCTTATGCGTTCAATTCATGCTGAATAACGTAATCTAAAGCACCAACAACAGCAGCAACTTGAGCATCATTACACTCTTCGTCTGTTACTTTGTCACTGTCTGGGTAAACCTCTGTGGTTGTACCGTACTTACAATCAGTCACACCACCACACAAGCCTAGCTTCTTCATAGGGTAGTTGATCACACCATGTTGGGTAACTTCAGAACCAATGATCTTGCCGTCTGCATCTGCTGGCGCAATGTGCGTTACTTTTTCAACTGAAGCAATTACCGCCGCTTGGAACTCAGGCTGTGGATTTTCAGTATCGCCAACTGTGTAGAAACCGTCTGGAATCATACCTTCAATGTACTCAATGCCATCACGGGCTGCGAGTGCTGGTCGGAATTCTGTTTCGTCAGAATCCGTTGTTTCGTGTAGATCAACGTGAACCAACACTTCTGGTAAAGAAGCGACTAATGCACGTAGGTTTGCTGATTCTTCTGCTGGCGTACCGTCGTAGAAAGAGCGGTTTGGATCAACAGCATTTGGATTCCAGCGGTTGATCACTTCGTAGCCCCAAGGGCTCACACAAGGTGCGACAACAATGTTGAAGTGCGCCGTGTATTTTTCTGCTTGAGTCGCAGCGAATTTGATCGCGCCATGCACGCCACTGGTTTCGTAACCGTGAACACCACCTGTTACCAGAATCGTCGGCTTTGACTCGTCCCAGTTTTTGCTCTTGATAGCGAAGAGTGGGAAGCGAGCTTCGTCGTAGCTCAGTGCGCCGTATTGTTCGATGTCAAAGCGGTCTGCAAGTGCTTTAATCTTTGGTACAACTTCTTGCTGGTATTCACGCTTAACCGTTCGTTGAGCTAACCATGCTTCACGTTCTGCTTGTTGCCATTTTTGCCCTGGCTTACCAATCGGGTAGGTAGATTCACTTTTCATCAATACTTTTTCTTTTATGTTCGTGAAAGATTAAGACAGATTATTCCTGTCTAACAGAGACAGCAATAGAAAACACAACTTGTGACTTTATTTTTTACAGACTCATAACTTTGATGAGTGAATTGATGGTGTTACATTTTATTGATGGTTCAATTCTTTATAAAGAGACAACAAAATGGCTGGAGCAAGTTTACTAACACTGCTAGATGACATTGCAACCGTGTTGGATGATGTCGCATTGATGTCTAAGGTAGCCGCTAAAAAAACCGCAGGCGTATTAGGTGACGATTTAGCCCTTAACGCCCAGCAGGTATCCGGTGTTTCTGCTGAAAGAGAAATCCCAGTGGTATGGGCGGTCGCAAAAGGCTCATTTAAAAACAAGCTGATTTTGGTTCCGGCAGCACTATTGATCAGTGCATTCATTCCTTGGTTGATCATGCCACTACTGGTGATTGGTGGTCTGTTTCTTTGTTTTGAAGGGGCAGAGAAAATCTTAGAAAAGCTTTTTCCTCATGCTCATCAACACGAAGAGAAAGATGAGGAAAGCAGCTCGGGTGAATCTGTTGAAGAGTATGAGAAGCGAAAGGTCTCAGGCGCAATTCGTACCGACTTCATCTTATCTGCGGAAATCATTGTAATTGCGCTGGGTACCGTAACGGGTACAAGTATCGTGACTCAGATTCTTGTGGTGAGTTTGATAGCGGTTGTGATGACGATTGGTGTTTATGGCTTAGTGGCAGGGATCGTTAAGCTGGATGATTTAGGTTTCTATCTCCAACGCACATCAAATGGGAGTGCCATTAAAACCCGATTGGGTAATGGGTTAGTCGCATTTGCACCAAAGCTAATGAAGATGCTTGCGGTTGTCGGCACGGCTGCGATGTTCTTGGTTGGCGGCGGTATTGTGGTACACAACGTTCCAGCAATTCATCACTTAATTGAACCGATTATTATGGACTTCAGTGGACATACGATTGCGACTGCGGTGGTACCAACGCTATTAAATGGTGTGATTGGGGTTTTATCTGGATTGATTGTCGTTGCTATTTGGACTGCTATCGGAAAAATTCGCGGTAAGTAATCGTTAAATTACTGCTGGGAATAAGACAGTCTTTTATCGAAACAAAAAAGGGTCACCATAATTACTATGGTGACCCTTTTCGCTAAATGGAGGGTGTTTATTTAACAGCCCAAGTGCTTATTTTACAGACCAAGCAATCGCCTCGCCGCCACGGATTGGCACAACGATGTCTGAACCGAAAGGCATCGTTTCAGCAACATTCCACTCTTCTTTAACGAGCGTAATTGTATCTGAGTTACGTGGCATGCCGTAGAAGTCTGGGCCATTGTGGCTCGCGAATGCTTCTAGGTTCTCAATCTTGCCTTCTAAATCGAATACTTCAGCGTACAGTTCAACCGCAGCGTGCGCTGTGTAAGAACCTGCACAACCACACGCTGACTCTTTTGCACCTTTAGCGTGTGGTGCAGAGTCTGTACCCAAGAAGAACTTCTTGCTACCGCTTGTTGCTGCTTCAATAAGTGCTAACTGGTGTGTGTTGCGCTTAAGGATAGGTAGGCAGTAGAAATGTGGCTTAATGCCGCCAACCAACATGTGGTTGCGGTTATAAAGCAAGTGGTGAGCAGTAATGGTTGCCGCGACGTTGTCATTCGCGTTTTTAACGAAGTTTGCTGCGTCAGCGGTTGTGATGTGCTCAAGAACAATCTTTAGGTTAGGAAAGTCGTTCACAATCGGAGCTAGCACTGTGTCTAGGAACTGTTTCTCGCGGTCGAAGATATCAACATCGTGAGTGGTTACTTCACCATGAACCAGTAGCAACATATCCACTTCTTGCATTGCTTCCAACACGTGGTAAATCTTTTGTGCTGAAGTTACGCCTGAATCCGAGTTAGTCGTCGCGCCCGCTGGGTAAAGCTTTGCTGCCACTACTGCACCAGACTCTTTCGCTTTGCGAATTTCTTCAGGTGTTGTGTTGTCTGTCAGGTAAAGTGCCATCAGAGGCTGGAATTGCTCGCTTGGCTGCTCTGCCATGATGCGCTCACGGTAAGCTAAGGCCATTTCGGTATCGGTTACCGGTGGGATGGTGTTTGGCATGATTAACGCTCGACCATTGTAGCGGCTGATATCGCGCACTGTATCTTTTAATACTTCGCCATCGCGTAGATGAACGTGCCAGTCGTCAGGACGAGTAATCGTAAGTTGTGTCATTGAAGGCTCCCACCATTTGAAGTGTTATGTAGTTGGAGCCTAAACTCGGCGAAATCTGTGAAAGCAATCGCTTACGTTTAGGCGACAGGATGATAGTGGAAAAGCACTTTCATTTCATCCTATTTTTAACTCTTCAGGGCTAGGAGCTTGTTTTTATGCCGTTTTAATTCAGTATTTATTTTTGGATACGGGTTAGCGAGTCGCCACCCAGAGTCCATGGATCATCCCTGGCACCCAGAAGAAGAAAGTCAGGATGATGTTAATCAATAGGTCTTTACCTGCGCCACGAGCGAAGAACACGCCAACAGGCGGAAGTAGTACACATAAGATGATAATGACGAGTTTGTTCATGATAAATCCTTTTTATTCAATGAAAGTTCAATGCGATAACCGTGTTCACATTATAGAACGTATGGAGAGTGTTACTGCATTGCTGCCTTAATGTATCAAGATAGAAAGCTAAACATCTCAAGATACTAGCTTAGTATCAAGTGTTTAATGCCTGCCAGTTTATCTATTTATAACCATTTGTTAGCATTGGGACAAACAACAAAACATTGGAATCGTTATGTCGCAGTCACCTATAGATCGAAAGGCTTCAGAGCAAGCTCCTTCCTTATCTCAAATCAACGTGTTTCCG
Organism: Vibrio sp. 10N.222.55.A1; assembly: GCF_041473835.1. Taxonomy (NCBI): domain Bacteria; kingdom Pseudomonadati; phylum Pseudomonadota; class Gammaproteobacteria; order Vibrionales; family Vibrionaceae; genus Vibrio; species Vibrio sp. 10N.222.55.A1. The sequence goes on from NZ_JBFRSX010000019.1 coordinate 62,810, forward strand.
GTTAAATCAGTAGGTGGGATTGCACTCTCTTCTGCTTGGGTCGAAAAACAGGGCCTTACCTTCGACAGACGTTTTATGTTGGCGTTGGCTGACGGATCAATGGTGACGGCGCGTAAGTACCCTAAAATGGTCAAGGTTTCTTCTAGCTTGCAGCCAGACGGCTTGATTTTTACTTATGAAGGTAAAGAGCCGCTGCGTCTGAAATATGCAAACTTCAAGATGCAAGAAGCGCCTGCAACGGTGTGGAAAGATAGCTTCACTGCGTATACCACCAACGACGAGGCGGATGATTGGTTCAGCGATGTGCTTGGTGTTCGCGTAGAACTGCTGTTCTGTGGTGAGCAGTCGAATCGTGTTCGAGAAAAGCTTGGTCAGAATGTCAGTTTCGCTGACGGCTATCCAATGTTGGTGATTAGCCAAGCCTCTCTAGATGAGCTCAATCGCCGCAGCCCTGAAGTTCATTCAATGGATCAGTTCCGCACTAACTTTGTTGTTTCAAATACAGAAGCCTTTGCCGAAGACGGCTGGAAGCGTATCCGAATTGGTGAGGTTGAATTCGAAGCGGTGAAGCCTTGTGAGCGCTGTATCCTGACGACAGTCGATGTTGAGAGTGGCGAATTTAGATCAACAAAAGAGCCGCTTAATACCTTCTCTACATTCAGAGCCAACGAGCGTGGTGGTGTCTTCTTTGGCCAGAATCTAGTGGCGAAAAATGAAGGTCTGGTGAAAGCGGGTGATGTGGTTGAGGTACTTGAAACCAAAGAGAAAGAGCACTACGAAGACACTTGGGTAGAATCACTGCACTTAACTTGCGTCGAGCGTGAAGAGATCGCTCGCGACTTCACAACCTTTTGGCTAGAGCCAGCGAAAGAGAACCATTCATTACCAAGCTATCAGCCAGGGCAACATTTACCGATTGAGATGGTGATTGATGGCGAGAAGTTTTCTCGTCGTTACACGTTATCTTCTAGCCCTTCACGAGCGGGTCGTTTAGCGATTTCAGTGAAGCGAGTGGACGATGGCCAGATCTCTAATTGGTTGAATGATCATTTCCAAGTGGGCGATACGCTAGTTGCTCAAAACCCAGATGGTGCGTTCTACTTAGAAGCGAATCCAACTCACCCATTACTGCTGTTGTCTGCAGGCAGCGGCATTACCCCTATGTTGTCGATGCTTCGTTACTTGGCAGACCATGGTCAAATTGATGATGTGGTTTTCTATCATCAATGCAGCAGCGAAGAAGATATCCCTTATCAAGCTGAGATTGATAAGATCGCCAGTGAGCACGCGGGTCTTCGTGTGATCTATTCATTAAGCCAACCAACCAAAGAGTGGGATGGTTTGTCTGGGCGTCTAAGCGTGTCGCATGTCGCTAAAATTGAAGAGCTACACAAGCGTCAAGCGTTCGTGTGTGGCCCTGACGGCTTTATGGATAATGCCAAGAAATTGCTGATTCAAATGGGGCTGAATCCTCAGCATTATCATCAAGAAGCGTTTGGTGTTGCTCAATCAACGGAAGAAGCGGTGAAGCAACTGCAGTTGAGCGTTAACGGCTACCTGTTCGAAGGCAACAACCAATCAACACTACTAGAGCAAGCTGAGTCGGCAGGTGTGTCTATCGCATCAAGCTGTCGCGCGGGTTTCTGTGGTGCTTGTAAAGTGACCCTTGAGTCTGGGCAAGTTCATCAACCTGATGTACCGGCGTTGCAAGAGCATGAACGCAACATGGGGCAAATACTGGCGTGTTGCAGTGTGCCTCAAACTGATATCGAAGTTGTAGACTAACTCGGTAGGTCGGAAGGCCAGAAAGAAAAGCACATTGAATAGAAAAGGCCGGAAGTTCACTGAAATGAACTTCCGGCCTTTTTGATTCTAAGATTAATTCAAACAATTAATCGTAGATCGTTGGGATCGGTTGACGCTTGTGCTGTGTTGCTTTGTAGATGCCTACTAAGCGGTCTGACACGTCTTGAGGGACTTCTTTACCTTCAAGGAAATCATCGATTTGGTCGTAAGAAAGGTTCAATGCTGCTTCGTCGGCTTTCTGTGGATCAAGCTCTTCTAGGTCGGCAGTAGGCACTTTCTTAACCAATAGCTCTGGCGCACCTAGCGTTGCTGCAAGTTCACGAACTTGACGCTTGTTCAGGCCAAACAAAGGCGCTAAATCACATGCACCGTCACCGTGTTTGGTGTAGAAGCCAGTGATGTTTTCTGCTGAGTGGTCAGTACCAATCACAAGACCACCAACGTAACCCGCAATTTCGTATTGCGCGATCATGCGAGCGCGAGCTTTCACATTACCTTTAACAAAGTCGATTTTTGCTGAGTCTGTTGGTAGTAAACCTGTACCTTCAAGTGCAACGTGAGATGCTGCGTGAAGCCCATCAACACCCGCTTTGATGTTTACAGAAACAGATTGAGAAGGCTGGATGAAAGAGAGAGCAAGTTGTGCTTCATCTTCATCTTTTTGTTCGCCGTAAGGTAGGCGAACCGCAATGAATTGGTAGTCGTTGCTGCCAGAGTTTTCATTCAGGCTATCCACGGCCATCTGTGCCAAGCGGCCACAGGTCGTTGAGTCTACACCGCCACTGATACCAAGGATCAGAGACTTGCAGCCTGACTGCTGAAGTTTCGTTTTAATAAAGTCCACACGACGAGTCACTTCGAAGTGAGGGTCAATTGAAGGTAGTACGCGCATTTCGTCACGAATTAACTGTTCCATTCGTATTCCTTTCCTGCAAGCAAATTAAAAATCTAGTGTTATCATACCTAAATCATCCGATTTAAAAACCTCTTTGCACAAGCTTAGAAAGAGAAGGCAGTAATAAACAATGGAAAAAATAGCCATTTTCGGTAGTGCGTTTAATCCACCGAGCTTAGGGCACAAAAGTGTGATTGATTCGTTGGCTCACTTTGACAAAATTCTACTCGTTCCAAGTATTGCCCATGCTTGGGGAAAAGAGATGCTAGACTTTGATATGAGATGTCAGTTAGTTAACGCATTTATTAGCGATCTTTCACTGGATCAAGTGGAGCTTTCTTTGATCGAAAAGAGCCTATTTACCCCAGGTGAAAGCGTCACGACTTATGCAGTGCTCAGTGAACTTCAAAAGTTACATCGTGACGCTGAACTGACGTTTGTTATTGGCCCAGATAACTTCTTTAAGTTCTCATCTTTCTATAAATCAGATGAGATTACCGAGCAGTGGTCTGTAATGGCTTGCCCTGAAAAAGTGAAAATTCGCAGCACAGACATACGTAATGCACTGATAAGTGGAAGCGATGTTGCAAAATTGAGTACTAAGTCAGTTACAAAGATGTTGCAAGATAGTGGACTGTATCAGATAATGTGAGTTCACTAATCAAGAGGTCAGAGGACTATGCTAAAGAGCGCGATACCAGCGACGTTGATCATGGCAGCATGCAGTATGCCTGCTTATGCTGAATGTGATTTTTTTAGCTTAGATTCGATCATGCTGACTTCTGATGAAGATGACAATTGTCTAGATTTCTCGACCAGCATTGAGTCTTTTGGCCAACGTATGATGGAAATCAGTGGGCTGAGCGATGATGAACCGGAAAGCACACCGGACTATTGGTCTGACTGGGTTCTTCAAACCAAAGACTCGCCATTGCTGACACAAAGCATTGAGTCAAACTATGTTGGCTTGGGTATGTGGTTTCCAGAAGACCTTGAAGATGAGGAGTATGATATGTCGACTGAAGAGTGGTTGATGAATCATGGTCTTCAACTCAGCATCGGTTTTGGCGAGAAAGTCGAAGGGCAGCCGCGTATGCGCTTTGATTATCGTTGGCACGACTCACGTGACGCCGACCTAATGATGCAGGTTGAGTTGCCATTTTAGACAGGCAGATACACAGATAGATTGCTATCTACGTCTAAATAGTAAGAATTAAAAAAGCCGCAAAAACTCAGTTTTTGCGGCTTTTTAGTATCTGGCTTGCGAGTTTTAATACCAGCACTCACTTTCCGGCAAGCTATAAATCTTCACCAAAAACAAGCATACACAGTTGCTCGAACTCTTCTTCTTTACCTGAGAACAGATCATCAATCACAAGTGAACGTTTTTGACCTGACTGCATGCGCTTCTTCGCTTCTCGCATCACCATCACCAGAGTGTGCTCTTGTGGCAGGTTTGAATCATCAATGTTCCATTGATTGAATCGCTGAGAAAGAGCACTTTCACAAAGCAGTGGTTTAAACGACAACACTTCTTGCTTCAATACAGAAAGCATATCTTTAAACGCTTGTTCCGTATTATTGGCATTGGAAGCGCGAGCTTTGGTTTGTTCTAGCTTTTCTAGTAGTGCCGAAGAGAGGTTCGTTTGCGTGATGTAACCCGCTTGTCTTGGGAATGAATCCGTCAAACGAACAGAAAAATCGACACGGTTAACCTGAGTGTTTGGAAAGTAGGTCAGTGACGTTAGGCAGTCGTATGGAATCCAGACGCTTTGTCCTGGTTCAACGGCATACTCTTGTTTGCCTAACTTAATCAAAACCAAGCCACTTTGAACCGATACAAGGCTATGTTTAAGTACTTTCTTGCGTGGTGTGATCACCAAGTGTGAAAAGTAAGCCGATGTATATTCAATAGCGAAGTTCATAGATAGTACCTTAATTTTGGGGCGTCAAGATTACCGTTAATCTTAAAGAATGCCAACAATAACAGGGGATTTTCAATGTTTCTGGTCTGACCTTGTCAAAAGTATGGGCTCTGTAGCTGCGAGAAGTCAAAACAACGCGTAGAATGAGCCAGCTTTTTATTATATGAATTAAAAAATGACCTCTCCAACCGATCCATATGTTGATATTCGCCCTTACGGCGATGATGAAATTCCAGCGGCACTAAACCGTCTTATTAATGATGAAGAATTTATCAGTGCAATCTTGCACTACCGTTTTTCAAACCATGCGTCTTGGTTCAAAGCATTAATGAGCCCGATTTTGCGTGTGTACTTAAAAATGAAATGGAGCAAGCTGACTAGCGTTGAATCCATTCAGATTGAAGTGAAAAAGTACTTACGCGACACGTTAGCGAAAACCACTAGCGGTGTGACGTACACTGGTATCGAGTCACTGGATGCGAACCAAGCTTATCTGTTTGTATCAAACCATCGTGACATTGCTATGGATCCTGCGTTGGTAAATTACGCTCTGCATCAAAATAATCATCAGACTTGTCGTATCGCTATCGGAGACAACCTGTTGAAAAAGCCATGTGCGACTGAATTGATGCGTTTAAATAAGAGCTTCATCGTAAAGCGTTCTTTGAAAGGACCGCGTGAGATGATGAAAGCGCTAGGGCAGTTGTCTTCTTACATTAAGCACTCTCTAGAAACGGGCAACTCAATCTGGATCGCTCAAAAGGAAGGTCGTGCGAAAGACGGTAACGATTTTACTGAGCCAGCAATTTTGAAAATGTTCCACGTTGAAGGACGTAAGCAAAAAATTGCTTTCCCTGAATACGTGAAGTCATTGAAGATTGTTCCTGTGGCTATTTCTTACGAGAACGACCCATGTGACACGGCTAAAGCGATAGAGCTTTTCGAAAAAGACGTAAACGGCAGTTACGAAAAGGGTGAGTTTGAAGATATCGAAAGTATCATTCAAGGCATCATCGGTAATAAAGGACGCGTTCACGTTGGCTTCGGTCAGGTTATCGACCAAGATTTTGATACGCCTGAAGCGCTTGCTGAAGAGATCGATCGTCAGATCCACGATAACTACAAACTGTTCCCAGTAAACTTGCTGGCAGCAGAAAAAGAAGATGAGTCGATTACAGCGGCCGTTAAACAAGAGTTTGAAGCTAAACTGTCGAGCCTGCCACAAGGTGCGCGTCAGTACTTGATCGATAGCTACGCCAACCCAGTGAAGAACATTGGTTAACGAGCGTTAGTTAGCTTGCTAGTTGATTAGCAACTTGATTGAATTGAAAAAGGAGCCTTGGGCTCCTTTTTTGTTTCTGAATCACCATTTGTTGCTGCGATCGAGCATTAACGTATTAGAGCATTAGAGCATTAGAGCATTAGAGCAATAGCTTGAATTAGCGAGCGACTGCGCCACCGAGCTCTAGATTGGTTGGCCATGTGGTTACAGTGTTACCGCCCAGATAGATGTTGCCTTTGACTGTCATGGTCTCGGGGAATGTTGTAATCCCAGAACCGCCTATATAAAGGTCGCCGTCAATCACGATCCCGTTGGGTAACTCGGTTAAAGGAGTGCGGATCACGCTCAGATCGCCTTTTACTCTAAAGCCATTCGGTAGCCTTTCCAGTGGAGTGTCGGTGAGGTTGATAAAGCCGCCCACTCTTACACCTCTTGGCCAGCTGGTGATTTGGCTGCCAATCAAGTCGACGTAACCTTTTATCTTAACCCCGCTCGGGACTCGAGCGAGTTGGCTGTTAGAGCCTTTAAGGCTGCCGTTCACTTCTAACCCTTTGGGTAGGCGTGTGATCGCAGTATTCTCTATATTGAGATTACCATCTACCACCAAGCCAGTTGGAAGTGATGTATAAGGCTTATTTCGTAGATATAAGTTTCCGTAATTATCGAGATGGTTCAATATTTGATAGTGATCGAGTGGTTCAGCACTGACATTTGTTATGGTTAAGGAACCAATAATAAGTGCAATTATTCTGAGCATAACAGGCTTCTTATTACGATAGACGCTTACACTATAATGGAAAAATTAATCTCGCATAGTGTTTTACCCATTTGGCGGTAGATTAACGAGGAATGGAGCAAAGATGATAGGTAAATTAATGATTAGAGTAAATATACGAATTATTAAGGTCTTTCTGATAGCCGCTTCAGTGTTTGGCTCAATGTCTGCGAGTGCCAACAAAGTAATTTCAACGCCCGGTAAAGCTGCGGTGGTGGTGACACAAGGCGGTCAACAGCAACGAGTTTGTTATTACGATGACAAGGCTTATAGCATTGGGGCAGTGTTAGAGGTGGGGGGCGTAGTGATTCAGTGCGCTGCAGAAAACGATTTTGAGCAAAATGGGTCACTGGCTTGGGTTCAATTAAAAAAAGACGAGTAATTCACTCGTCTTTTAATAAGCATATAAATGCTTATGTTAACGCGCTAGAGAGCGAGTCTTAAGTTCAAAAATAATCTTCTCAGCGCTAACTTCAAATTTAAAGCGAGCGTGCAACTCTGTGCTTTCTTCAGTCATCTCTGATGCTTCGAACTCAACGTTGCTAGACACTTGTTTAGCAAGTTCAACATACTTAGCAAACTCAGCTTCAATCAGTGCTTTTGAGTTTCCGTAAACCGTTACTTCAGCAACATCGTCGCCTTCTTTAATGATGAACCCGATTTCGCCTGCACAGCCGCAAGCCTCACATACATCGTTGTTACCAATATCTTGGCTCATAAATAATCCTCTTACAAAGTCTGAGGTTATTCTAACGAGCAATTTGAACTGTATCTACAAAAATTAAAACCTTTGAACTAATTTATACTGGTATGCTATGTTGTTTGTTAAGGTGTTTGATGAATATCTATATTCGCGCCGCCAAATATGTATGTGATTTACCTCACGTTTTGTTGAAAAGGAATGTTATTAATATGTCAGAATATCATTCACTTAGTTGCGCCAGAAATGATTTTATAAGACTATCTATCGCTTGATAAGTATTTATACAATGAATTTTTCGTTGGGTATTTCATATTCTAAGTAGTTATTTAAACTTATCGACTTAGGATTGTAAGGTGATTTTCGAAGAATAATTAGACAAAGTGTCCAAAGAGGCATCACTGTAAAATTGTTCGTACATAGTATTTGTGTGAATTTAGTTATAAATACTTGCGAAAAAATACCTTGCTCACATAATGCTGATAACGATTTTCATTCTGACTTCATTTGATTGAGTTAGATGGATTTACAAAGAGAAGAGCCTGAATATGCCAAAGCGTAGTAAAGAAGATACAGAAATCACGATCCAGAAAATCATGGATGCCGTTGTAGACCAGCTACTAAGATTGGGTTACGACAAGATGTCATACACGACGTTGAGTCAACAAACGGGTGTTTCTCGTACAGGTATAAGTCATCACTTTCCAAAGAAAACGGATTTTACTGCTGCTCTAGACGGTCGTATTTTCAAGATGTTCGTGGAACACATTGACTTCGAAAATGGCCTTGACGCATTTTCAGCTAGCTGGGTTGCAGCACTTGAAGACGCTGAGTTCCTAGCAATCTTACGTTTACTTTTCCATCATATCGTTACTGCTGAGAGCGCGCATGAGTTCGCTGCAAACGGTATTGATCGTCTATACAAGCTGACTGAAACTCAGTTTGGCGATACTAGCGGTAAAGAACTAGAGTGGCTGATTGGTAAATCATTGATTCGTATGAGCCAATAATCAGCACTCAATAAAAGAAGCTCCTGCGGGGGCTTTTTTTGTGCCTGCCGTTTCACTTCTTGTGCGTTTTTCTCTCAATCCCACACCGATGTTGCTGTTTGCTGAATGATGTTATTTCTTTTCTTTTTATATGCTTACGCCCGCGGCTTGTTTTTCTCTTCAGTGTTAAAAGCTAAGTAACCCTAACAAGTAGAGTTCATTTCTAGAGCCTCAAATGCTCAAGGTGAGTCGTTTTGGTGCTTGCTGCTGTGGTTATTAATAAAATTGAGTTTAAGCTGAGAGAGTGGCTGTGAGCCAATAAAAAGCCCCGAACAAATCGAGGCTTAGGATTACGTCATTGTTATCAAGAACGAATACTCAAAACGAGTCGCTCCTTAATCGGACTTATTGTGCGGGGTGAACCTGAGGGAAGCTCATAGTTGGGTGTTTTTCTACGATACTTTTGTAACCATACACATCTTCTATCATCGAAGGTTTCAGTGCATCCCAAGGCTTGCCATCACACACCAAATTGCCATCTTTCAATACCACCAATCGATCGGAATACTGCGCGGCTAAGTTGAGATCATGCAAAACCACGATAACCGCGGCATTGTGGTTATCGGCTAATTCTCTCGCAATCTTTAAGGTGTTGTGCTGGTGGGCAAGATCCAGTGCAGAGGTTGGTTCATCAAGCATCAAAATACATTGGTCACCAGAGTGGTGAAGCTGAGTTAACACTCGAGCCAAGTGCACTCGCTGCTTTTCACCGCCTGATAGCGAAGGATAAAGTCTTTCACTCAGGTGAGTCACATCAGCAACATCCATTTTTTGGCTAGCAATGCTAGTTAGTTTTTTGTTGGATTCTTGCAGAGGAATCCCACCAAGCTCGACAACTTCATGTGCCAAGAATGGGAAGGTCAAGGTGCTGTGTTGAGGAAGCATAGCAAGGTGCTTAGCTAACTTGTGAGAAGGCCACTTGTCTTTGCTGTGTCCAAAATACTGGATATCGCCGTTGCTTGATATCTCTTGGCATAAAGCTTTAAGCAGCGTGCTTTTACCTGCGCCATTTGGTCCAAGCAGTGTAGTTACCTTTCCCGCTTCAATCTCAATAGAAACGCCATCTAATATCACTTTACTGCCGAACTTCACTTCGATATCGGTCGCTTTTAAAGCTGAAGGAAACATTAAAGGATTCTCCCTTTCTGTTGAAATAGTAGATATAAGAAGAATGGGGCACCGATAATCGCAGTGACAATACCTACAGGTAGCTCTGCCGGAGCAAGTACCACACGTGAGAACATGTCTGCGGCGGTTAGCAGCAGTGCGCCTAGTACCGCTGATAGTGGCAACAGAACTCGGTGGTCAGGGCCTGCCAACATGCGACCTAAATGTGGGATAACCAATCCAATAAAACCAATCATGCCAGACAGGCTAACTGTGATACCAACGCCCGCAGCCGTCAGTAGAATCAGCTTTCGTTTCAGCTTTTGAACTGGGATACCAAGGTGTTGCGCTTCTGACTCGCCCAGTAATAGAGCATTTAGAGACATCGCTTGGCGGTAGAAAACAACAAACAAGCCAACGAGCGTGACAGCTGCCAGCAAAATTCCTGACCACTTAGCGCCCGCCAATGAACCCATTGACCACAACGAAAGATCACGCAGCATTTGGTCATCAGCAATGAAATTCAAGAAGCCAATACCTGCGCCAGAGAGCGCACTGATCGCCACGCCCGCTAACAACATGATGGTGACAGAGGTGCCGAATTTACCTGTACCCAGCTTATACACCAGCAGCGTGGTTAAAGCGCCGCCAAGAAAAGCGAACACAGGAACCGCAGCAAAGTTCATGAAAGCAGGGTATTGAAGCGATAGCTCAGAGAACAAAACGATAGCCAGTGCAGCACCTAATGCTGCGCCCGCAGACACACCTATGATGCCAGGTTCTGCAAGTGGGTTTCGAAACAAACCCTGCATCACTGCACCACACAAGGCGAGGATCGCACCAATCAGCATGCACAAGATGGTTCTAGGTAAGCGGATCTCTTGAATCACTAAGTTGATGTGAGGTGCTAAGTCATTGTTTGGTTTAATTAAGCTTGTGGCGCTGTCCGCTAAGCTAATGTTCATTGGCCCAACAGTGATCGAGTACAGCGCGACAAAAGCTAGGGTTGCACCTAGAGCTAACATCGACGTTTTCAGTGGGACGGAGCGTAACAACATAAAGGGCCTCAATATCTATCGCTAACTTCGACCTCCTTCAACAACAGCGTGAGTCAGTTGGTGAGGGAAGCGAATTAGCGATAGCAGAAATAGGGTGGTTGAGTTATAGCGGGTAGATAAGTGCGTTTAGACGCTTTGCTTCAGAGAGGCTTTCTAGGCCAAGCCCGCCAACCAAAGCACTGCCATTTACGGTAATGATTTGCTTGTTCATACCTGCAGGCGTTGCCGCTAGCATAGGCAGTGATTTCAGGATGGCATCTGCGCCGCCCATTTTTTGATAACTACGGCCGCTTACTAAAATGACATCAGGTTGCATCTCAACGAGTGATTCCATTGAAAGTGGCTTGTAAGACGTTAAGCTCTGAGCGGCAGGGTTGATACCGCCAGCTAACTCGATGATTGCGTTTGGTGATGTTTCACCGCCAGCAACGTTGGCAGGGCGACCTTCATGCAGCAACAGGAATAGAACTTTCTTCGCTTCGTTGCTTGGTACTTGGTTCGCTTTCAGTGCTGCGATCTTTTGATTCACATCGGTTTTCACTTGCTGCGAGTGGTCTTCGGTATGGGTGATCTTTGCGATTTGGTCGATACGCTTTAATAGCCCTTCCACGTTTGCTTCAGTGTTAACAATCTCTACATCGACGCCTGCCGATTTTAATTGAGAGATAGCGTTGTCTGGTCCCATTTCATCCGAGCCAATCAATGTGGTTGGCTCTAGGGCGAGTAGACCTTCAGCAGACAGGTTTCGGTGATAACCAATCTTTGGCAGGTTTTCTCCTTGAGGGAAGTGGCTGGTCACATCAATCGCGACTAACTGCTCTTCGGCACCTAATGCCAAAACCAATTCAGTAACGGCACTACCAGCACTGATGATTCGAGGTTGTTCAGCGTCGTTGGCCATTGCGGGTGCGCTAAGTGCCAGGCTGATTGCAGCTAATGAAAGAAGAGGTGTCTTGGTCTTTAATTTATTGAGCACGTTTAAGTTGTTCATAATAAGTTCTTTATATTTTCTTTTTGTATCGCGAAGATACTCAGTGAGCAGTCCGTTCGCATTGTGAGTTCGAATCGATAGAGAGGCTTAGTCTGCTTGTTTAGTTTTATCAACCAGAAGCCAAACCTCGTGAAAATTGAGTGTCGCTCTATCCATCGTCCGTGAGCAATTGAGTCGCTGGTATTCCGTTTTCTTGAAGGAATGAAAGCAACTTCACTAGGTTCTCCACGTTAGCGGCTTTATCTGCGCCAATGATGATCGGTTTTTTATCCGTTGAACCAGTCTCTTCTAACAGCGCAATCTTGAAGTTTTCCCAGTCGATGTATTCTTGGCCGTTAATTGCCCAGTAGGGTTCGCGGTCTAAAATATTGACGCTAATTGAATCCTTGTGGACTTCAGAAACGTTTTTAACATCCGAGCTTGGCAGCTCAACTTCTAGCGATTCCAGCTTTACCGATGCCGTAAGCAATAGAAAAACCATCACGATAAAAATGATGTCGAGCAGCGGTGTTAAGTCTGGCGCTAGGCTCTGTGTGTGAGATGAGTGGGGCGTTTTAATCATGCTTGACTCACATCACCGATAGAGGTTTTGTTGATAGGCTTACCTTGAGTATCATCAGACTGATTGGTTTGAATCGACATGCCTTCTAGCCACACATTCACATAGTTCAATGTATGCTCCAATTGAGCCAGCACTCGATCGGCCCATAGCCCTAGTAGCTGAGCACCAGAAATAGCAGGAAGCGCAATCATCAAACCTGCTGCTGTGGTTCGCATTGCTAATCCAAGACCGTCTGCCAAATCATTAGGCGTGATGCTGCCTGTTGTCGCGGCAACGCCTTTAAACATCTCAATAAGACCAAGTACCGTACCAAGCAAGCCGATGAGTGGGCTGATCACGCCGATCAAACCAAGCAGTCTTAAACCTGCATGAAGCTGGTGGCGTTTTTCTTGTAGCCAGATCCCAGCGGCATCTTCACGTAACCCTTTTGAGAAAGAGTGGTGAGCAAGCAACATTGACACGCCCTTGTACAAGAGCGGGCGTTTACCTGAAATCGACTGAGCAAGCGCTTCAATCTCTTTGCTGTTGGTTGGTGAGGTTTGGTTTAACTCGCGACGAATGGCACGTTTGCCCACACCAATGCTGAGCATGACTTGGAAGACACGTTCAGCGATGATCATTGCTGTTAATGCTGAGCAGATAAGAAGAGGCCAAGTCATTAAGCCAAGTTGATCTTGTAAGTAACTGATTTGTTGCATGATTAATCCAACCTAAAACGAACAGGTATTTGTACTCGGTGAGCAATCGCTCGCCCATTGACAGTGTGAGGTGAGAATTTCCATTGTTTAATGGCATCTAATGCGGCGTTATCGAGCATTAGCGCGCCTGATGAATTTACTAATGCTTGTTTAATTTGTTTGCCTTCAGCGTCTAGCCAGATCTCATAAGTCGCGACACCTTCAACGCCACGACGTCTTGCTTGGCGAGGGTAATTCGGTGGGGTAGGACGCGCAGAGAACGAAGGCTTAGTGACTAAAACCGGCTCTTGGTTTGATACGCCTTGGTTTACTTCCTGAGACTGGTTGGCAGATTCGTCCATATTCTTATCGACTTTCTTGTCGGCCAGTTTCTCTGGTTGAGTGGCTGGCTCTGGGCGTTCTTTCTTCACCACCTTTTTCTCAGTCACTGGTTTCTTTTGAACAGGCTTTTTCTCGACAGCCTTCTTTTCAATCACTTTTTTCTCAACTTTCTTTGGTTGAGGTTTATTGGTGATCGCTTTTTTCTTTGGGGTTGGCTTAGTTTGCTTTGGCTCAACCGTTTTTGGTTCGGCTTGTGAGACGGTTTCTTTTATTGGCTCAGGTTTAACTGGCTCTGTGATTGTTTTTTGCTGAGCTTGTGAAGGAACGCTCTTAGGAGTGAAGTTGATCGATACCGTGTTCGATTGGCTACCTGCAGGCATCGCAAATACTTTGGATTCTTGAGCGACAAACAACAACGCGGCATGAATCACTAACGATGCACCGCCTGCAATAACATATCTAGGAACGTTCACAATCAATCCTTTACCAAATCAAAATTCTGTATCGGATTATTGCTTAGAATCTAAATAAGATCAATTATCAATTGCATTATCATTTGCGTGTATTTATGATTCTCTCAGTTTTTAGCGAATAGTCTTCCAGACTTTGCTATGTAAGTGTTTAGAGAGATTATATGAGTCTTAATATTTATAAATTTGACGAATCAATCTTGGGCGTTTCTAGCCCTGATCCGCTTCGTTTTGCGTTTGCGAAAAAGCATTCTGCACACGCCGGAGGAAGTTCAATTCCGGTCGACCCCAGTAAGAAGTTAGAACTCTTTGACGAACTGATGCTGAGTGAAGGGAAAAAACAGGATACGCGTTGCTTGTATATCCACATTCCTTTCTGTCGTGTGCGTTGTACGTTCTGCAATTTCTTCCAAAATGCCGCAAGCCGTAAATTAGTGGATGAGTATTTCGATGCACTGATGGTCGAGCTAAAGCAGAAAGCCAAAACACCTTGGGCTCAGTCTGGACTATTTCACGCCGTCTATATTGGTGGCGGAACTCCCACCGATTTGTCGTCTCAACAAGTTGAGCAGCTGGGTAAAGCGATTCGTCAATATTTCCCACTAGCAAACGATGTTGAGATGACATTGGAAGGGCGCATCAATCGATTTGGTGACGAGATGTTTGATCGTGCGCTTGAAGGTGGCTTCAATCGTTTCTCATTCGGTATTCAAAGTTTCAATACTCAAGTTCGACGCAGTGCTAAGCGCCTAGATGACCGAGAGGTTGTGCTAGAACGTATCAGTTCACTAAGCCGCACCGAGCAAGCGCCAATCGTTCTTGATCTGTTATACGGATTACCACACCAATCTATGGAAGTGTTCCAACAAGATTTAGAAGACTACATGTCTACTGGTGCACACGGCATTGACCTCTACCAACTGATTGTTGCGGGCAATGCACCTATGCTTAATCTTGTTGAGAAAGGAAAAATCCCACCGCCTGCGAATACGCCAGACAAGGCGAGCATGTATTTGGCGGGTGTGGAGTTCATGGCAAAAAATAAGGTTAAGCAACTCAGCGTAAACCACTGGACTCGTGATAACCGCGAACGCAGCATTTACAACAGCTTAGCGAAGACTTATGCCGAAGTTCTACCCATTGGTTGTGGCGCTGGTGGCAACATCGGTGGCCATGGTGTGATGCAGCATCGAACTTTAGACAGCTACATGGAGTCTATAAAGCAAGGTCAATTACCTATCGCCATGATGACTAAGCAAAGCTCATTAGAGCCTATCTTCTCAACATTAAAGGCAGGTTTCGATTCTGGTGTTGTTAGAAGAAGTACGCTACCGAGCTTTATGGGACAAGACACGTTCGACTACCTTAAGCCTTTGTTCGCGCATTGGGAAAAGAACGGTTTGGTTGAGCTTTCGGAAGATTATCTGAGCCTGACTATTGCTGGCAGTTTTTGGGCGGTAAGCCTAGCGCAGAGTGTGATTCAAGTGCTTAACGCTGAATACCAAGCTATGCACCCAGCGCCTAAAACGTCAGGTTCGGGCGTACACCCGCATGCAAGTTTAAAGCACGCCTAATATCGAATTTTTAGTTTATAACTTACGCAAATTACTCGTTTATACGGAAACATATTCAATGACAGATACAACATTAGAAATGACAGAAACTCTAGAACAACGCGTAGCTCTAATTTTAGAAGAAGAGCCAAAACTACTGCCAACAGCAATTGCTGAGAAGCTAGGTGTTTCAGAAGTTGAAGTGGTTGCTGCTTTTCCAAACGACATGGCGGTAATGCTCGATGGCAGCCGTGCTCAAGAGATTCTAGAAGGTTTAGTGGGTTGGGGCCCTGTGACCACTATCGTGCATTCATTTGGTTCTATCTTTGAAGTAAAAGCGCCATTCCCGAAAGGTAAAGTAGCGCGTGGTTACTACAACCTGATGGGCAAAGAGGGCGAGCTTCATGGCCACCTAAAACTGGATAACGTTAAACATATCGGTTTGGTGAGCAAGGCGTTCATGGGTCGTGAAAGTCATTACTTCGGCTTCTTCAGTGAAACCGGTGAGAACATTTTTAAGATTTACCTAGGCCGCAACGAAAAGCGTGAGCTTATTGCCGACCAAGTAGAACGCTTCAAAGCGCTAAAAGAACAAGCTTAAGTTCAATTTACAGTAAATAATCAGCAGCAATCTTACATAGGGTTGCCAACTGGCTTAAACAAGACATCAATGCTCTAGGATCGTTTAGTTCGCTAATGATCGCTCAACCTTGGGCAAAAATAATAAATCAGAGAAAGTGAAGAAAGGAATTACCCATGGAACAGCAAGTAAAACAAGAACGTCTACAAGGTCGCCTAGGTCCAGAAATTAAAGAGTTTCGCCAAGAGCGCCGTACCCTTCAACTTGCAACGGTTGATGAAGAAGGTCGCCCGAACGTAAGTTACGCACCTTTCGTTCAGAACCAAGAAGGTTACTTTGTTCTAATTTCTGATATTGCTCGTCATGCTCGCAACTTGAAAGCGAACCCTCAGGTCTCTTTGATGATGATTGAAGACGAAGAGAGCTCGAAGCAACTTTACGCACGTAAACGTTTAACGTTTGATGCTCAAGCAAGTGTTGTGGAGCGTGAAACGGAACTTTGGACTCAAGTGATTGGCCAGATGCAAGAGCGTTTTGGTGAAATCATTGATGGTTTGAGCCAACTTCAAGACTTCTCTCTGTTTAACCTTAAAGCTGAGAACGGCCTGTTCGTTAAAGGCTTTGGTCAGGCATACCAAGTGTCAGGCGACGATCTGGTGGATTTCGTTCACCTACAAGAAGGTCACAAAAAAGTATCTAACGAGTAATCTCGTTTAATCGATTTCTTTAGGAGCCCTCCAATGTGAGGGCTTTTTTATGTCTAAATCAAAGAGTTTGGTATATTGGCGTTTGATGACTATTTATATGTAAGGATCGGTACGTGAAACCAGTAAGTCGAGATTGGGACGAGTTCTGTTACCCGTTTATTTATGAAGACAGTCCTATCTGTGATTTTGAGATTTTGTCGGATGAACTTTGTTGCCGAGTTGGATTGGTGTTGTCTTTAGAGCTAGAGCCTCAGGTTCGTGAGATCCTGCAACGCTTGCAGCCAAACATCTACCATTTGAATGGCTCTGTGCGCGGTAAGCTTGCCATCACCGAGTCTGAATTGGTCGAGCTCAAGCAAGATTATCATCGTATCCGTGAGCAGTTAGAAGGGGGGTTTAAAGGCTTTGTCTTACCCGGTGGACACCGAGTGTCTAGTGAACTTCACTTGTGTCGTTGTCAGGCTAAGAAAGTTGTGCGAGCTTTGGTGAGTATTGAACATCATGAAAGCAAAAAGTCGCCAGACCCGATTCTTTTTAAATACGCCAACCTAGTCGCGAACACTCTCTATGCATTGGCCTCTTTTACCAATCATGTGAATGAAGTCGAGGAAGTGGAATTTGTGAGTAAGAGCTACTCTATGCCGAAAAAGTCTATGCCAGAAAACAAAGACTAACGGTTAGCTCTATTCTTATTAAGATTTGAAGAAAGAAGAGACTAAGAAGCTAAACCATTGAGCACTATGCCAGGTTTAGCTTCTATAACAGAGCCTAAGCAGCCGTAGAGGCGCCGTTTAAGACTTTTGCGCCGCGTAGCATAGCTTCGATTAATTCACCCGCGTTGAACTTCTCAAGCGCTTCATGCGCCCCCACCTGATTAGCACGGTCGACACAGATCTCACTGGACAGTGAGGTATGCAAAATACAGTAAGCGTGACTTAAAGCGCTGTCGTTTTGCACTTCAAATGCAAGCTCATAACCATCTAATCCCGGCATCTCGATATCACTCACCAGAAGATCAATGGCATTGCCAGCGCTGGCTTGGCGTCGCATTAGGTCGATGGCATCTAAGCCGTTGTTACATATGCTGTAAGGGATGTTGATGCTGTCTAAGGCATCAGATAACTGTTTACGTGCAATCAAAGAGTCATCCACTAATAAGATGTTCAATGCTTTGAGGCGTTCCCTTTCTACATCGGTCAGCATCGGGATATGAGCATTCTCATAAGCTGGGTAGATCTTAGAAAGCAGCAGTTCCACATCGAGCATTTGCACAATACGGTCTTCAAAACGTGTAATACCCGTTACAAACACATTGCGACCCACACTGGTGGGTGGAGATTCAATGCTCTTCCAGTCGCATTCAATGATTTTATCAATTGAACGAACCAAGAACGCCACAACTGTTCTCAAACAGTCAGTAACGATGAGTACACAATCTTGGTATTCAGCGGGTGTTATCGGACGGAAGCCAATCGCAGCGGACATATCAATCACAGGAACTGTAAGGTCGCGGATAGTCACTGTACCAATCACGTGATGATGGGAGTAGGGGATCTGAGTCATCGGCTGAAAAGGGACGATTTCTCTGACCTTAAGCGTGCCAATCGCAAAACTTTGAGTGAGGGACAACTTGAACATCAACATTCCCTGTGACTGACTCGCTTTACTGATCGGTTTGGCCATAAGTGGCTCCTACTTAATACGCGCTTAATTTATAAGGATTAATTTAAAGGGAAATGGAAGCCGCAGCAAGTCGCGATGCGGTTTTTAATGGCCTTTAAGGCAGTTGTTTTCGGTTATAGAGTGAAGAATAGCGGTTCTTGGGTTAAAATCACGCTAAATACTCGCTGTCGATGGTTAGTCGACAAGCAGACAGCAACAAACTGAGAATTATCATGGCAAGAACAGCAGCAGCGCTTCATATTTTGGTGAAGCATAAAGAACTAGCAGAAGACATCATGACGCAGCTTAAAAAGGGCGCTAAATTTCAAACGCTAGCGAAGAAACATTCAACCTGTCCATCTGGTAAAAAGGGCGGCGACCTAGGTGAGTTCAAAAAAGGTCAAATGGTGCCTCAGTTTGATAAGGTTTGTTTCTCTGGCGAGACGCTTGTACCACACCTTGTGAAAACAAAATTTGGCTGGCACGTCGTGAAGGTTCTTTACAGAACTTAGTTATAAATATGTGTTAGATTGAATAAAAGGAGCGTATATACGCTCCTTTTTTGTGACTTTTGTGCGCGTTTTAAAGCACTACGGTTGAGTGTTCATCCCAGACGTTATGCGATAATTGGTGCTACGCCCTCAACCATCCACCGTGAGTAATTGGTAGGAGGAGGAGGGTTTTTAATGAGTAACTCATATAATAAATGCCATTCTTGAGGAAATTTATTGCAGCTTTGCCTTTTAGCCTTTGCCTTTTCTAAAAAGCTGTAAACGAGTTTGGTAGGAGAACAACATGGAGAGTTCAGCTATGTTAAGCAAACCAGCGACAGATGTCATATTGCATGCCTTTGACTGGTGCTACGCTGACGTAATGAAGAACGCCCCACTGATCCAAGAGTTGGGTTATAAATCTGTTTTAGTATCACCGGCGATGAAATCGCTGCGCGGCCCTAAAGGTTGCGATCGAAATTCTGGTACTCAATGGTGGCAACGCTATCAGCCCCAAGACTATCGTGTGATCGATAATCAGTTGGGTGACACACAAGATTTTAAAGCGATGGTCGACACGTTAAAGCGACATGGGCTTCGTACTTATGTGGATGTGGTGTTCAACCACATGGCCAACGAATCGGGTATCCGCGGTGATCTAACGTATCCCAATCAGCAAGACATGGCGTCTTATCAAAAAGATGCTGACTATTATGAATCCATACGTTTGTTTGGTGACCTTTCTGAGCCTCTTTTTGATGAGAACGACTTCGTGGAGGCGTTTGGCATCAAGAACTGGAAAGACACTTGGGAAGTGCAAAACGGGCGTATTACCGGTGGCGCGAGCGACCCTGGCCTGCCAACGCTGCTTGATAACGATAATGTGGTGGCACAGCAAAGAGCCTACCTAAAAGCACTGAAAGAGATTGGTGTGAAAGGGTTTCGCATTGACGCGGCAAAGCACATGACACTGGCACATCTACGCAAGGTGTGGACTGATGACATCTGCGAAGAAATGCACATCTTCGGTGAGATCATTACCGATGGCGGCGCAACAGAAGAAGAGTATGAGCTGTTCCTTGAGCCTTATCTTAAACACACTCGCTTAGGCGCTTACGATTTCCCGTTGTTCAACACCATCTTCAAAGCATTTGAAGAGCAGGGCAGCTTTAAGTCTTTGATTAACCCAT
Organism: Vibrio sp. 10N.222.55.A1; assembly: GCF_041473835.1. Lineage (NCBI taxonomy): Bacteria > Pseudomonadati > Pseudomonadota > Gammaproteobacteria > Vibrionales > Vibrionaceae > Vibrio > Vibrio sp. 10N.222.55.A1. The sequence goes on from NZ_JBFRSX010000019.1 coordinate 82,632, forward strand.
ACTGTTTTGGTCAGGCTCTGTCGAATATGCGAGCGATCACGTTTGCGGTCACTCATGATATTCCCAATAACGAGGTGTTTTTGGAGCATGTGATGGATGAAGTGGATGAGCGATTGGCTCATGCTTTCATTCTTGGTCGAGACGGCGGTGTGCCGCTTGTTTACAGTGAACTGAGCACCAGCGGTATTCTGGACAAGAGCGGTCAGCCTCGTTGGCTTAACGACTGGCAAGCGCCTTACATGAAAAGCATGATTCAATTCCATAACCATGTTCATGGCGAAGCGATGCGTGTGGTTGAAGCGAATGATGATTTGTTGGTGTTTGTCCGTGGCGATAAAGGCATTGTGGTGATCAACAAGTCGAAGCGAAGCAAAACAGCCTCATTAAATTGGACTGGTGCGGTAACCGATTTACTGTCGGATGATGTGTTTGAATGTGTTGGTAAGGATTTAACCATCAAGGTGGAATCGAACCAATGCATGATGTTAACGACGAATGAATTGAAGCCTGTCACGAGTTAACTTGGATAGACTAGAAAGAGAAGCCCTGCTTACTGGCAATCAGTAATCGGGGCTTTTTATTTTAAGCTATTGCTCGGTAACTAAACCAAATGGCGACTCAGCCAAACGGCAACTGAGCCAAACCTTGGTTAAACCGTAAACTTATTCAATAGCTCGTCTTGTTGGCGAACATTGTCAGTTTGCTGCTGCATTGCGGTATTCGCTTCTTGGGCCGCTGTTGATACTTGTGTTGAAAGGTCTTTGATCTTAACAGTGTTGTTATTGATCTCTTCCGCTACTAAGCTCTGCTCTTCTGCCGCTGAAGCAATCTGGATGTTCATATCTGAGATGCGTTGAATCGCGTCACGGATACGGTCAAGTGAAGAGTTCGCTTGCTGAGCGCGTTCAACGGCGTCAGTGGCTGTGTCTTTACTTTGGTTCATCGCGTTCGATACTGAGCTTGCACCCGCTTGGAGCTGCTCGATCATGTTGCGGATTTCCGTAGTTGATTCTTGAGTACGTTGTGCCAGAGTACGAACTTCATCGGCAACGACTGCGAAACCACGGCCTGATTCACCAGCACGCGCCGCTTCAATAGCCGCATTCAATGCCAGTAGGTTGGTTTGGTCTGCAATATCGTTGATTACTTTTAGAATTGTTTCGATGTTGGCTGTTGCTGATTCAAGTACTTGTACTTCGGCAACCGCTTGGTCGATACGTGCTGAAAGGTTATCAATCGCTTGAGTGGTGTCACTTACGACAGATGTGCCGTCTAGCGTTGCTTCGTCTGCTTCACGGGCTGCCGCTGCTGCGCCTTGAGCATTGTTTGCAACTTCAGTTGCAGTAACCGCCATCTCGTTCATTGCAGTCGCTAACTGTTCAAGCTCTTCCAGTTGGGTATTCATCGCTTTCGCTGATTCGCCTGCACCTTTAACCGTGATTTCAGTACCACGCTTAATTTCAACACCAATCGCTTTCGATTGAATGATCTGATTTTGCAGGTTTTCAGTAAAGGTGTTGAAACCTTTCGCTAGGTCAGAGAACTCTTGGTCTGTGTTGGTATCTAGGCGCTTAGTTAAATCACCTTGACCGCTCGCCACATCTTGAATGGCTTGGTTAAGCGCATCCAGTGGACGCATTAACACACGAATCAGAACAGTCAGTGCAATGATGCTGAGAATAACTGCAATCAACGAGTAGATCATTGAGCTGTTCTTCAATTCTTCAACGGTTTGGAACGCGATCTCTTCATCGAGGATTGCACCTATATACCAATCTTCACTAGGGATGTGGGTGAAATTAACTAGGAACATTTTGCCGTCGACTTCAATTTCTTGAGAGCCTTCACGAATAGTCGCTTGTGGCATGTAGCTTGATAGCGTTTCACCGTTGTTTTTCGCATTTGGGTGAGCAATCGTGGTGCCGTCGGCTGTTACTAGGAACAGGTAACCCGCATCAAACAAGTTCACTTGGTTGACCAAGGTAGCAAGGTTCGTCAATTCTAGGTCGTAGAACATACCCGCAGTAAAGCGGCCGTTGTCTTTAACTGGAGTACCTACTGATATGATGACTTTCTTACTTGATGCATCCACATAAGGAGCGGTAACAACTAAACTGTTTTTGGATTTAGCATCAATGTACCAAGGACGAATTCGTGGGTCGTAGTCTGGACCGGCATCCCAACCATCATCATTTTCAATAACGAAACCGTTTGCTTCATAACCAAAACCAACCGCTAGGAAGCTGTTTTTAAGCTTTGGCTTTTCTAAGATTTCTTTAACGTAAGCGCGATCTTCAGGGTTGATCTCGATGACTTCAGTCGTCGATTGAGCCAACGCTTTCTTGGCGTTCATCTCCGATACGACGGTATTTTTCACGCCCGAGACCATCTCTTTCAGGCTCGCATTGACGTGGTTTTCTACTGCACTTCTTACAGTGTAAAGTTGTTGTATTGAAAGCAATGATACTGTCACTAGCAGCAAGGCTGATGATGCAGCAACCACCTTATGGCTAAATTTCATTGAGTTTTCCCCTTCTCACAGGCTTTGCGAAGACTAAAGTTAATCGTGTTTTTGTAATTATATATATCGACTAGATTGGATTTTACTTGAATGTAATTTCACAAAATAGACTACAAAAATACAACAACCTAAACAATGCAAAATTCACTAAAGCGCATATTTGTTGCTTTTAGTATTTGGTTCAATGAGTTGGGGAATGGGGCTAGACGGAGTTTAAGGAGGAATTAAGAATGTATTAATTTGATAGTTATGCGTTCAGTTTTCTATTAAAAAGAGGCGGGGTGAACAAACGATATGAAATCAAATGACATGCAGAGCTTATAAATTAATTGAACTCCAAATAATACTGTGTATATATTTTCGCAAATAAAAAGCCCCACAAAAGTGAGGCTTTATAAACTGAATCTTTATTGAGTTACATAAGTAGTATCTAATTTAGAATATTAGATGCGCTACACCAGTGATAACTGGAAGCGTAATTAACGTACGTAGAATAAAGATAATAAACAGTTCTAAGATGTTCACTGGAATCTTACTGCCTAGAAGTAGAGCGCCCACCTCAGACATGTAGATCAGCTGAGTTACCGACATTGCTGCAATAACAAAGCGAGTCATCTCGTTGTCGATAGAAGCCGCAAGGATTGCTGGGATAAACATGTCCGCAAAACCAACAACAATCGTTTCAGATGCTGCAACCGCTTCAGGAACACCAAGTAGCTCTAGGAATGGAATGAAAGGCTGACCTAGGATTGAGAACACAGACGTGTATTCCGCAATAACCAGTGCCATTGTACCTAAACCCATAACAACAGGCAGTACGCCAAATACCATATCTACGGCGTTACGAACGCCTTCGCCAAATACAGATTTAGCCGACTTTACTTGAGATGCTTTATTTACCGCTAGCTCAAGACCCCAAGAGAACGTTGAGTGACCTGCTGGGATCGCGTCAGCGTCTTTGTGCGGCTTGCTGCCATCAATGAAAGTATCTTTCTTCATGCTTAGTGGTGGAAGGCGAGGGATGATCACCGCTGCCACAATACCCGCTAAACAGATTGCTGCGTAGAAAGGTAGGAACAGGTGCTCTAGTTCTACCTGAGCAATAACCACAAGACTGAATGTGATAGATACTGCTGAGAAAGTCGTACCAACAACCGCAGCTTCACGCTGAGTGTAGAATTTCTTCTCGTACTGTTTGCTTGTAAGCAGGATACCAACACTGCCGTCACCCAACCAAGAAGCCATACAGTCAATAGCACTGCGGCCTGGTAGGTTGAAGATTGGACGCATGATTTTACTTAGTAGCGTGCCAAACAGCTCTAGTAGACCAAAGTTAAGTAGAAGCGGAAGTAGCAAACCAGCAAAGATGAATACTGAGAACAGTGTCGGAAGCAGGCCTTCTAGAACCAGACCACCAGTATTTTCTTCCCAAATAACCTCAGGGCCAACTTGGAAGAAAGCCATAACGGCTGCAGCACCACCAATTAAACGAACCAGCAACCACAGTGGAGATGGGTTGAAAAGGCCGTTTAAAAATGAATTTGATGTAATGAATGTAGGCTTAAAAATGGTGCTTAAAACTGAAGCTACAGACATGAAAGCAACGATCGCAGTGATGATAGGGACTAGATATTCACCGAAAACCGCTTGAATTGATTTGGCTAAGATAGCTACAGGGATGGTTAGATCACCTTGATAGCTGATTGGCGCCATGAAAAGGAATAAACCAATCAATGATGGGATTAAGAAAACCCAGAAACTGCCTTTAGATTTCTCTGTTTGAGCAGTATTCTTGTTGTTAGACATGTTATTGTTCTCGAATTTCTACACGTAAAAAAGCCACATCCTTGGCATTTTTATTCACTAAACGTCCGTATTTTCTCATTGGGTGCAAGATTACCCAGTATTAATATCGCTTGCAATACTATTCATCAAATATCGCTAAATATTCATACTGGTTATTCTGCAACGTATTAAGAGTTTAGAATAAAGTGTTGCGGATGTTACGTAGTTTGAGGTTATATTGCCAGATATTTATAAATTGACTGGGGTTTCAGTTCGATAGGTCAAGTATAACCAGTAGCTAAACGCAATAATGAAAGCAAAAGAGGCAGGGAAAGCCAATGCCAAGATTTCGAAGCGTTGGAACAGACAAGCGCCAATTAAGCCGCCAAACAGGAAGCCAACCACAATGAACATCAGGAGTTTGGCTTTACGGCGGTCAAAAGGCATGCCCTTTAAGCGAGCGCCAATCATGATCCCAAGATCGGTAATGATCCCGCTCATGTGTGTTGTTCGAATGATTGCCCCGCTGTAAGTGGTGATCATCGCGTTCTGCAAACCACACGCGGCTGAAGCGAAATACTGACCTGAAGTATAGCCTTGCAACAGTGTCCACAGCGCCAAAAACAGCAATCCACCCTCAATACATAGTGCAACACCGTAACGGCGTCCTAACTTCAATGCTTGGTTTTCAATAAAGAACCCGCTGAACGCCGCACCTAACATGAAGCTCATGATCACCAATAGGAGGTGAACAGAAGCCGAGGTCGGTGTAAGCAGGCTACTGCCTAGCAAAGACATGGTGCCGGAGATATGGGAGATAGCTTGATGTTGGAAGCCAAGTAAGCCGATAGCATTAACACTGCCAGCAAGACCAGCTAACAAAAGGGCGCCGTATTCAACCCAGCGAGGTAACTTAGAAATCATGTGGTTCACCCTGGGTTAAATAGAGGAGCAAGATTATAACGCTAGACAAAAGATACGCTAGCGCTGTGAAGCGGTGATATTTGATCTTAGGCAACAGTATTGCAGTTTGTTTTAATACTGTTGCTATATAAAGATAACGGTCAATAACGAGATAAAGATAACGCTCAATGACGAACTAGTTGTAATGGCTCATTTGGTGGTCGAACTTAACCCAACCGTGTTTGCGTTCTTCATAAACCGAAAAGCTCGGCAGTGGGAAGTCTTGCTCTTTAAATAATCCGAGCGGGACGATATAAAAATCAGCGGCGGCAACCGACTGCAAAAGCATGGTGGTGCCACACTTGGGACAAAACTGATAGGTGACTTCATTACCCGTATCGCTGATGCGTGAAAAAGAGGTCACTTCACCGCTGAGTGTAACTTGTTCTATTGGGAACCGAGCCTGAACGCCGAACACACTTCCGGTGCGTTTCTGACACTCATAGCAATGGCAGACAGATGTACGTTGAGGTTCACCTCGGCATACTAGGTTGACTGCTCCACAGCGGCATTCGCAACTTCTGATATTTCTGTCTTTAATATGATTGATATCCATCCATGCTCCACTTCTGGTTAACCCTGTATTGATAATTATACTAAAGCCCTTTATGGTCTGCACAACTGGATGAAAACAAAAGAATATAATTGCCCATGAAAAAGAAAATCTTACCTATCCCTCTGATTCTACTGATTCCAATTGTCATGCTGGTTGTGGTGATAGTAGCGGGTATTTATCGCTTTAGCTTAAGTGATGAAGAGATCTTGGCGAAGTTTCCTTCTTCTCAAGTGAGTTATGACCCAGTCGTAGAAACCGTTTTTGATTTGAAGACGACCAATCCATGGACAATTAAAGTTCCTGAGACTAACGCCTACGCTTTTATCAATGAAGTTGATGAGCCTAGAGCCATCGCGTTTGGACGCTATGACTCAGGTGTTGAGCGCGGTGTGGTAACGGTAGACACCAATAATCTTTCAGCCGCCACGTTGGGCAAGGCGAGTTTCTTTGTCGCGCCGATGTGGATATCTAACCAAGGCAGCGGTGTTTTCTATTATCTAGGCCTGTTTAAGCATGACCAGCAACGAAGCCGTGTGGTGTTAGTCGACCAACTTTTACTGGGTGATCGTATACAAATTCAGACATTGGAGGTAGCTCAGCAGCCAGGTTCGCAATCACAGAATAAACTTACTGGGGAAGGTTTTATCGGCTTTACTCAGCATTCTGCGGAACAATCATTTGCAGACCCCCCTTCTGAAAAGGTGTTAATGAGTTTTTCTTTTGATACGCAATCAATTGGTAAGCAATAACGTTTTCGTGAATGTAAGGATCTGTTGTTTATGTGAGCCAAATTACATATTATCTTAGTTAGATGAATGAAATTTAGACACAGTTAGCTTTGTGTCCGCTTATTATTACAAATGGAGCTTGCGAATGATTAATAAACGTTTTTTTAAGACGAAAGATGAAGTTGAAGTGACCTTCGAGCTAGAAGCTCAGGAAGCGAACTCTGTATCCATCGTTGCTGACTTTCTTGATTGGAAAGCCACCCCAATGAAAAAACTGGCCAAAGGGAAGGTTTACAAGTTTAAAACTCGTCTACCTAAAGATGGCGAGTTTCAATTCCGCTACCTAGTTGATGACCAACAATGGGTGAACGATGCGAATGCCGATCGTTACATCCCAAATGAATTTGGTGAAGACAACTGCCTAGTGTCGACGGTAAACGCATAATCTTTTCTTAAAGCCAGCGACTAATTCGCTTCGTTTATTAATTATTCGAAACGGAATAACGTCAACCAATAGAAAGCAGAAACTAGCCGTTTCTGCTTTTTTATTTTTAAATTTAGCGGTTAATTTTATTTCTTATCTAGTGGCTCTTCATCTACGGCAACTCAATGACTTAGGCTAAGTTGGGAAGATTCACATCATATTATGACAATGCATTGATGATTTATGCGTTTGAAAAGCATATCATATGCCTTTATATCGTAGAAAGACCTGTTTACCGTGTATTCAAAAATATTTCCCTCTCCGTTTGCTGAGCTTTCACCTGTAAAAAAAGTAGCTATTTTGGGACTGCCACTTATTGCTGCGATTGGTGTTGCTTTGCAGTCGTCACAATCGGATCTGACGAAAACGATCGATCTTGATTTGCCCGACTCAACCGTGATTGAGTCAATTCTGTCACCTTCTTCTGTTACTGTTATCGAACCGCCAACGTTTGAGTACCAAATTCAATCTGGCGATAACTTGAGTAGCATCTTCACTCAGCTTGGATTTTCTTACAAATCGATGATGAGCGTGATGGAAACTGATTTGAACTTCCTTGCTTTAGATACGCTTCGTCCGGGTAATACATTACGCTTTTGGCGTGATGAAGCGACCGGCGACCTTTCTAAAATGGAACTTCAATTTAGCGTCGCGGACAAAGTGGTTTACCGATTACTTGATGACGGCAGCTACGAATTCGAAGACATCTCTATTCCTGGTGAATGGAAGCAAAAACCTCTCGTGGGTGATATTCATGGCAGCTTCTCAATGTCGGCGAATAAAGCTGGCCTGAACAGCCTTGAGATTGACCATATTGTGACTCTTCTTAAAGACAAGCTGAACTTCAGCCGCGACCTACGTGCTGGCGATCAGTTTGAAGTGCTTCAAAAAGCGCAATATGTTGATGGTGTTGCAACCGGAAAACGTGAAATTGAAGCAATTAAGATCATGAATCGTAACCGCGTTGTGTCAGCATACTTACACACCGACGGACAATATTACGATGCTAATGGCGATAGCCTTCAACGTGCTTTCCAACGTTACCCAGTGAGCAGTAGCTGGCGTCAGAGTTCTCAATTTAACCCTAAACGTCTACACCCTGTGACTGGCCGAATCTCACCGCACAACGGTACGGATTTCGCGACACCAATTGGCACACCTGTTCAAGCAACGGGTGATGGCAAAGTGATCATGACGCGTAAACACCCTTATGCGGGTAACTATGTGGTGATTCAACACGGTAGCACTTATAAAACGCGCTACTTGCACTTAAGCAAGATCCTTGTTCGTAAAGGACAAACGGTATCTCGTGGTCAACGTATTGGCCTATCGGGTAAAACGGGTCGAGTGACAGGTGCTCACTTGCACTATGAACTGATCGAACGTGGTCGCCCTGTTGATGCGATGAAAGCGAATATCCCAATGGCCGATTCTGTGCCTAAAAAGGAAAAAGCGACATTCACAGCCGCGAGAGATGAAGCCGACAAGCTATTGAAGGCAGCGTTAGAAACGCGCAATCTAGCAATGGTTAATAATGCTAGTAAGTAGCTAGCCATTAAACTGTTTTAAAGCCGCAAGAGCATCACAAAGCACAGTCAGTGTTAAGTGATGCTCTTGCGGCTTTTTAGTTCTCAATAGAAGGTTCGGTAAGGGTTTAAACTAAAGGCTCTGAGTGCGCGACATAGCTAACGATAGCTTCAGGTCGCATTGGAGGTGAGTAGAGGTAACCTTGGATCTTGTCACATCCCATCGCGTGCAGCTTTTCTAATTGCTCACGCTTCTCAACACCTTCCGCAACCAAAGATACATCGAGTCTATGGGCCAGTTGAACAATCAGCCATACTACGCTCTCTGAGGTCGAACTAGTTAACAAGTCTCGAATAAAGGTCGCATCAATTTTAATGCAATCGATAGGGTAGCTGTGGATGTAGTTCAAACTGGAGTAGCCTGTACCAAAGTCGTCGAGTGCGATCGTGAAGCCTTGTCCTCTCAGAAAGTTAAGCGCGGATTTTGTCTCTTGTGTTGGCGATAACAGAACGGTTTCGGTTAACTCGATAACAAACTCATTCGCCTTAAAATGGTGCTGTTCAATGGTTCGAGTCAGGTAGGATATATAACGTTTCGAATCAGTAAGCTCGTGCGCAGAGCAGTTGATTCCAAGTTTAACCTTGTAGCCCAAGCCTTGCTCTAGTGTGGTTTTAGCGCGGCACACCAATTCAATAATGCGTTCACCTAATTCGACAATCAGCCCTGACTCTTCTGCCACTTGAATAAACTCTACGGGTGAGATGTCTCCATGTCTGGCGGTTTTCCAGCGAGTCAGTACCTCGAAATATTCCCATTGCGTTTCACCTTGACCCACAATCGGCTGTACCACTACGTACATTCCATTGCTGTCGGGGATATAGCTTTGTGAAATTGGGTTTTCCAGCTCACTTCGTAGCGCTGCGACTAGCTCGGTTTTTCTTTGGTAACGAACTCTTAAGTGAGTGTCATAACATTGAATATGAGTATCTTGGCTGTGTTTACACTCTTTAAGCGCCAAGCTGGTATTGAAGATGATTTGCTCAACGTCTTTGTTGTCTCCATCCGAACTGGCAATACCGATGCTGACGTCGAAATCTATCTTGATATCAACGCTACTGTAGCCCTGCTTAATTTTGGCCAGTATTTGTTCGCACACGGCTATCGGATCAGAATGGTAGGTGATGAAGGCGAACTCGTTGCCAGCAGTCCGGAAAGTCAGGTTGCTTTCAGGTAAAGTTCGGCGCAATATTTCTGCGACAAACTGCAGCACCTTGTCGCCAATATAATTACCGTGCATATCATTAATGGCTTTGAAGCTATTGATATCGAGTAAAGCCAGTGTAAACGGAGTGACGCTCTGTTGAGTAATCGACTCTAAGGTATCTGATAAACAGCTTCGGTTGAGTAACCCGGTTAGGCTGTCGTGTGACACCTCATAACTAAGCTGATTTACAAGTTGTTCGGAACGATCGTTAAACCACATTTCACGCAAGGTGTGGATGATGATGTCGGCGAACAATTGATGGTGCTTTACCACGTCTTGTTGCTGATCAGGGCTAAGAGGCGAGGTGAACGTTGAAAACAGCACGCCCATCACTTCGCCACTTTGAGTTTGAGTCGGGATCGCGATGGAGTTTTGTGAGGTGATTTCCTGCCTAAATGCCGATGTTGGCAATGACTGGACGATGTACTGAGAAAATGAGCAATCTGGGTGTCTTTGATTGAAGGCTTGTTGGTAGATGTGACCATGGCGCGCATTGATTTTGTCATGTAATACATGATCAGAATGGGCGATCACCAAAGGAACGGTTTGGTCAGGGAAGTACTTCTTCTCAATGATGCTAGTGTATTGAGTATCAAAGGTCTGATGTAAAGTAAGCACAGCTGACTCTAAAAGGTCGATACCTTCCAATTTCAGCAAACGGCCAATGCGCTCTGTGTCTATCATGCTATTGTGCGTATGTTGAGTCATAGCCACCACCCCTAGTTAACCAGATTCACTGTGTAAGCGGTATACGTATTATCTTGTATATGTGCGAACTTGTATAATCTATATGCGTCAAGTTTATTATTGACCGTGTTGTATAACTTTTCAAATTAAAATGTGACTTATTTCACAGAGCTTGCGTGCTACGCTCTTTGTCTAGCCTGTCTTTCAGATGGTCCAAAAAGAGCTTGGTTCGCGTGTGCGAGTAATCAAGCTTAGGGTAGTACGCGTAAACCATCACTTCGTCGGCGGTAATATTTGGCAATACTGGAACTAATGTCCCTTGCTTTAGATCCTCTTTGATCATCGCTTTGATGGTTAACAGTACGCCCATTCCTCGCTTCGCAGCATGAAACAAAGCCTCTGGATTAGTGGTCGCAAAGTTACCGTTTAACGTTATTCGCTGCCCTTTGGTGAGTGCTACTTCACGGGTCGGACGCTCTCCCCAAATTAACGAGTTGTGTTGCTCCAAATCTTGCTCGCAAGTGGGGTAGCCGTGTTTGGCAAGATAGCTTGGTGCTGCATAGAAGCTGGCTCTGTGTTCAAACAGCGGTGTTTTCTTGAAGCTTAATGAGTTGAGTTGTTCTAGTTCACGACTGATCACCAGATCTAAGCCCAGTTCAGGTAATTGGCCTGGCGTGGTCGTGATCAGCTGCACCTTAATATCAGGGTATTTTTCTAAGAAGTCGTCCATGTATTGCACCAGAAACTTAGAGCCAACCGCAATCGTAGCGCCAATCTTTAATAGGCCTGCTGGGGTTTGGTTAACCGAGCGAGTCTCATCAATAATGGACTGCCAATTGTCGAGCTGATCCTTGGCTCGCAGGTAAAAGAGCGCACCTGCTTCGGTTTGGCTAATCGAGCGAGTCGTTCGCTTTAACAGTTGGGTGCCTATGCGCTCTTCTAGCCAGTTCACTCTTTTGCTGATCGCCGAGCTGGTGGTGTTAAGTTTTCGAGCAGCACCATTGAAGCTACCTTCTTCCACTACTCTGACATAGCTTTTTACGTTAAGAATCCAATCCATATTATTTCCTGTTAGGACTTAATAAAATTCCAATTTAGCTAATTATCAATTATTGGTTTTGAATGTAAACTCATCTAATGAACAAATATCAAACGAATAGGGAATTTTTTGAGCCAATCGACCTTTAAAAAAACGCCGTTACTCTTAGCAATGATGATTATTGCTACGGGGCAGGTGGGTGTGAGCATCTACTTGCCAGCATTGCCGTTAATTGCTTCTGACTTAAGTGCTACTCAAGTAGATGTACAGCTGCTCGTCACGCTGTTTCTGGTGGGTTTTGGCTTGTCTCAGCTATTTTACGGACCGATGTCCGATGCGGTGGGAAGAAGACCTATTTTCTTGTTAGGTCAGGGTGTTTATTTGATTGGTACAGTCGTTTGTGTTGTGTTTTCTGACAATATGACGGCGCTAGAAGTTGGTCGCTTGCTACAAGGTTTAGGGGCGGGTAGTGCCTCGGTTCTTGGGCGAAGTGTGCTTCGTGACAGCTATGATGGTTCACAGCTTACCAAAGCGTTGTCTTATATCTCGATCACCGCGTCGATTATGCCGATCATTGCGCCGGTATTCGGTGGTTGGATTTCATTTCACCTCGGTTGGCAGGCGGTGTTCCTGTTCGTTTTATTGTATCTACTAGCGATATTCACACTGGGTTACTTTGTTCTGCATGAAACTTTGCCATACGGAAAGAGCCGCTTTGATGCGTGCCAAGTGGTGAATAACTACGGACGCTTGTTGACCAATCGCCAAGTGTTGACCAGTGCCAGTTACAACTGGATGAGCTACATGGCGAGTTTGGTATCGCTATCGTTGTTTCCATTCTTAATGCAAGAGCAATTGGGGCTGACCGCCGCTGAATATGGTTCATTAATGATTGTCCCTTCGGCAGGCTTACTGATCGGTAGCGTTGCTTTGAACTTGCTCAATCGTAGGTTTAGCACTCCGCAATTGATGAGCCTTGCGATTTTGATTATTTTGGCTTCGGGAACTTGGCTTCTTACTCATGAGTTATCCATCTTTAACTTGGTTTGGGCGTTTACTTGGTTGGCGATAGCACAAGGCATTTCGTTCCCATTATCAATCAGCATGTTATTAGAACCTCATAAGAAGCAAGCGGGCGCAGTATCGGCATTGTCGGGCTCTATTCAGATGTGTTTAGCGGGTTTATTGGGTGGGTATCTAGTAGAGAGTTGGGTCACGACTCATCTACAGTTAGGCGTGTTCTACCTCATTATTGGCGCAGCCATGGGCGGAGTGCTTTGGTCTTCAACCAAAATGAACAACAAAGGCGATACTGTTGAAGTGGAATATAGCTAAACACTAAATTCACTATCGTTTAACGCACCATCGTTAATACGTTGTATTTGTGCTGATGGTTTTCTACAATGCTTCGGTCCATTGAATAGGTAAAAACAAAATGCAGCAAAATGAATTTGAAGTACTGGTAAAAGCTATCTGCGCACTAGATGGCCTGCCTCAAGCGCTTGAGCTATTGAAATCCAATGAGGATACAGAAGTCGCTGAGGCTGCTGCATCACTGACTGGTCAATTTGCACTTGCTGAAGTGGAAGGCGAAAAGCGTATTTACCACGTGACGCTTCAAGAAAATGAACAAGGCGAAGAGCAAGAGTACATCGAACATGTTATGAATGAAGGCGATGACTTAATCAAATTTGCAGCTTGGTTCTTTGAAACGATGTTTGAATTGAAGCAAAAAGACACATACCAAATTGCCGGTAAAACTTACAGACAGCCAAAGCGCAGCTAGGTTTCTCAGTAAAGCATTTTAGAAAGCAGCTCTCTTGAGCTGCTTTTTTGTATAAGTGTCTAAACCATGTCTTAGATTGTTATTAGGAATGGAGCATTAAGCTCAAACCAGAATTTAGGTTAACTCATTGATATACATATACAATGCTGATTAGCACAGAGACAAAATTAGGCTAATTGCAAATGAATGCTTAATATTGCATTAAAGTGTGATTTAGATCTTGTTTTTGGGCGTTTTAAGTGTAGAATCCGCGCTAAAGAAAGTTGATTATGTGCGGAGATAAGCATGAATTACGAACTAGGCCACGCATACCTTGGTCAAATGGCAGCAAAAAACATGATGCACGAAGCATTGTACGGCACTTCAAAGCCAAAGAAACCATCGTTCTTTAAGCGAATGATGAAGAAAATGGCTAAATAAGCATTTTCAAAAACGGAATTTTAAAAGGCCTTAAACTCGATGAAGTTTAAGGCCTTTTTCGTTTTAGCGATTGGTGAAAGTTATCGCTTTGTTTTGTTGTGGATGGACACAAAAAATACCAATTAAGCTTCTGACTAATGGCTTTTAATGAACTCAGCCAGCAGATTGATTGGATAAGTCGACCACATTATTAGGGATGCTATCTAAGCCATTCTCTTTCATCCACGCTTCTAAGTTATCGGCACCACCGATGTACTTACCATCAAGCCAGATCTGCGGGACGGTGACCGGTGTTTTCTCACCAATGTGTGCTTTTACCTCTGGAATCATACGGTACAAAGCGGCGCTGTCTTTTACGACATCGTGGTATTGGTATTCAACACCCGCTTCATCCAGCATTTTCTTCGCTTTAACACAGAATGGGCAGGTCGCCTTACCATAAACGATGTTGCCTTTTAGGCTGTCTCGTTTGGTCCACTCTTTGATCACCGATTGGATTAACACACCGCGATTCAGCGCTTCACCTTGGCTGACCACTTTGCCTTCAACAACAAGGATTGGAGCATGCCAAGAGCCTAGTTTTAGCGGCTCCCACCAGTGAGACAACCAATCTTTTACTTCCAGTTCGACATCGACATCGGCCAACTCATTCTCAAAAGTATCCTTCAGAATGTCTTTGGTAAGGGTACATTCTCCACATGGGATGTTAACTTTAAATGGACCCCAGCTGCCTGCCCAACGGTATAGTGTAATCTTGACTGGTTTCTTCATGGTTACGGCCTCGTTTGAATTCTCTTATCCATATAGAACGGACTGTCGAACTATTTATTTCACCAACCTTAAACTTTCTTCACTTTTGAAGGTTTTTTAGTTTCCCAGTGCGTTATAAATGCAACTGACGCAATAATAATAGCAGCCCCTAGCCATAAACGACCCGGTGGAACCCAACTAAATACAATCCAACCTGCTAAAACGTTTAGCGGTAATTTGGCGTGGTCAAAAGGTTGCACAAACGAAGCATCAGCGACCGAGTAGGCTTTTACTATCGCCCATTGAGCGAGTGCCGTCATAACACCGATAACAATCAATATAGCCCAGATTGTACCGCCGCTTGGCGTTTGCCAATCTGGCGCAGCAAGCAGGATGTTAAATGGTGTGATTAATAGTAGAAGATAGACCACCATGGTTGAAGGACTGTCTTGCGAAGAGAGTTTTTTCACCATCAGTGAGTAGCATGCCCAGAAGAAAGCGGCACCGACTGGTAATAACGTTGCCCAGTTAAAATCTTCAGCCCACGGCTCTAGAATCACCATCGCACCCACGAAGCCTGCTAAGGTCGCGCCCCAGCGAGCAGCCCCAACTTTCTCTTTTAAGAAAAGCCCTGAACCAATGGTTGCAAACAATGGCGATGTCATGAGAAGGGCAATGCCTTGCCAAATTGGTACTGGGTAAGCCAGTGCCCATATCCAAAGTTGAATACCAATAACAGACAAGAAGACACGAAATACGTGCAATTTGAGGTTGTCGGTTTTTAGCGCGCGACGAATGCCCAGCGTTTTCAGATAAGGAAGAATAGCGAACAACGCGATAGCGTATTGAATGACGGCGACGGTGGTAGAAGTAAGTCCGAAATGAATGCTAGCAATTTGAGTTAGGCTGTTAATAACGGCAAAGGCTAGGCCTGCGGTTAGCATCCAGCTAGCGCCTTGGATCGGATGGTGTTGTGACATGATGCTTCTAATTATTTGATGTGGTTCACCTATGATACGGATTTAGCACCACTTAACCAGAAAAAGCATTGATGAAGTCAGTCAGAATATTTGAATATGAAAAAAGGTTGAGCCATTGCCCAACCTTTTTAGTCTGTATCTAAAGTCGATTTAGATTAGAAGTCGTAACGTACACCTAGGCGAAGAGAGTCTTCACTTTGTGTTTCTAAACCTGCAACTTTTACGTCGTCTAGATTGTTTAATTGGTAAGCAACGTATGTACGGATAGATTTGTTGAACTTGTAAGTACCAGTCAGCTCAAAGAAGTCAGCTGTGTCTACAGTTAAGTTCTGTGTCGCGTCTTTTTCTTGTTTTTGGTACAAAGCAGCCAATTCAAACTGATCTGTTAGTTTGTACTTAGCCGCAACTTCTACACCAGAGAACTCAGTTTTTGCTTTGTCGTCTAGGTCACCCATTGTGTAGGTTGCACCTAGATATAGAGCATCCATTTTGTAATTAATACCAGCGATTACAGCCGTTGCTGAACCATTACCAGTACCGTTGTCGTTACCTGAGTAACCAAGACCAAAACCTAAGCCCATTGGTAGTGTGTAAATACCAGAGATACCGTAACCGTCAGTATCTTTGTCTTCACCAGCAATCAAACTTGCTTTAAGAGAAAGTGCGTCTGCGTCGTAAGCGTATACAAACGTGTTATTGATTTGCTCGTCACCTGCATTGATGAATGCTTTTTGGTCACCAGAGTAGATAGTAACATCCGACATTTCTGAGATTTGAGCTGCAGCTGTATCTTGACGACCTACTGATACTGCGCCGAAGTTACCTTCAAAACCTGCATACATGTAACGTTGCTTAAAGTTGTCAGTTTCATCATTGTCAGCTGAAGAATTTACGCCTTGTTCTGCTTCGTAGAAACCAAAACCAGATAGGTCGCTAGTGATTTCTGTAGTACCGCCAACATTTAAACGTACACGGCTTTTATTTTTCATTGTTCCTTCGATTTCTTCACCACCAGAACCAATGAAATCACCACGGAATTCCGCACGACCGCCAATTTTAAGTTCTGTACCGTCAGAGCTGTAAACTGTTGCTGCTAGAGATGAACCTGAAACTAGTGCCGCTACCACTGCAGAAGCTAGAACTGCCTTTTTCATAATCACTTACCTTGTATTTTAAAATCCGTGAGCAATGTGCTCTCCGTTTCGATATGAAGCTAATTTAGAGCAGATAAATTAAGCTTTCATTTCCATAAAATTACATTTTCGTGAATGGGGAACTTTTTTAAGTGTTGATTTTATTGCATTTTTATTTCATGCGACTGAGTGTTCTATGAATAGTTATACAAGTTGCGTGTATTTCAAAGGTCACATTGGCAAGTTTTACCTTGCAATCACGTATGTCGATGGTGGTGAATTTTGGCTGCGCTGAGAGCTTGTTAATCTGATTAACTGCTTGTACTGGTAAGGATATCCTCTATGATGCAAAAACTTAGAAGAGAATAGATTCTGCTCAACAATATGGAGACGTTGGATGAAAACAGAGTACTTAGGCGATGTTTTACAAGGTAGGCAGGTTATTGGCTCCTTGAATGTTGAAGACCTACCCGTTGGAGAGCACCAGTTTTGGTTTCAAGTCACCAGTGATGGGCTAGGGCAACCAAAGAACATGCCGGTTTCTGTTTTCAAAGGCAGTCAAGAAGGTCCTAGTTTGATGATCACCGCCGGTATTCACGGTGATGAGCTAAACGGAGTGTTGGCTGCACAGCAAATTATCAGGGACTTAGTCGGTAAAACGCTCAAAGGCACGGTAACGATTGTACCTACTGTGAATCTGTCTGGCTTGCTGAACCATAGCCGTGATTTCATCTCTTCGGATCCGGGTTCTTGCCCTGCTAATCTTAATCGACTCTTTCCGGGTGACGCGAATGGCTTGGCTGCGGAGCGCTTTGTTGCGTCTTTGTGGGAGCGTTTGCTTAAGCATAATGCCACCTTCGCCGTTGACCTCCACACTCAAACTCGTGGCGCAGTTTATCCACTTTATGTGTTTGCTGATTACCGCATAGAACAATGTTTGGAGATGGCGAGGCTGATGCAGCCCGATTGTGTTCTGAATGACCCTGGTGACCCAGGTATTTTGGAAACGGTTTGGAATCGAAGTGGAATTCCGAGCATCACGGTGGAAGTTGGGATGGGGAAATTTACTCAGCCTGACATGATTCAACGAGCGGTAGACGGTGTTTTTAACATGCTATCTTATTATGAAATGTTCGAGGTTGAAATAAATCATCCCGAGAAAATGCAGCTGCCGAGCATGGATTGGATAGAGGGTAATGATGTGGTTTCTATCCGCGCTGATATTGGTGGCTTTGTATTGCCGCAGGTTGAGCTTCTACAGAGCGTAGAGCAAGATGATTTATTGGCCATTCAATATGACGCTTTTGGTAATGAGTGTCGCCGTTATCACGCGCCGTCTGTCGGACGTGTCCTTAGCTATAACGTGGATGCGCTAAGGGAGCCGGGTGCGCTTGTTTGTCGCTTGCTGAGTTAAGGCTCAGTCGGTTGGACGTTTCCGTGTTAATGCACTGTGTTGTTATCTAAAACACGTAAAAAAAGACCGAGCTAGGCTCGGTCAAAGGACAGTTGTCTAGAGTAAGCACGTCTTGGACTCATCGACAGAACTGCTTTTAGAGTAGCGAGGCTAGATTAAGAATCCATTGCAAGATAGTGACACTTCGGCTGCTTTTCTGTTTCAAAAATAATATTGAAAACATTACCTTAAGCTCATTAAAAGCCGACTGTGAGTTACGCAGGTCGGCTTTTTATTCACTTCTCTTTCGAATTTTTATCTCTATCTACAGTCGATTAAAAAGCGTCGTCCACGATCTCTTTTAATCGGTCATAAGGCACATATCCTGGTAAAACATTTCCGTTCATCATCATGGTTGGAGTGCCCGTTAAGCCGAGTGCACTGAACGTTTGGTGGTTAGTGGTTAGAACCTGGTTTTGTTCTTGAGTTGTTTTTAGTTCCGCCTCTGTTCCCGTCTTCTTGGCAACGGCTTCTAGTGAGCTTTTCGAGTGAATACCGCTTTTCGCCATCAGCAATCTATCAACTTCAGGGAATGCTTCTGGGTTATCTTTCCATACTTTCATCGCGTATAGCGCCGCGTTGGTGTCTAGCCCCGCAACTTGTTGTTGCTTAAACGATAAGTACACGTTGATCACTTTAATGTCGCTGTTTTCAGAGGCTAATTGAACCAAGCCTTTTTCCAAGCGCTTACAGTAAGGGCAGTTATAGTCGGTAAAGTTAATGATGACCGATTTTCCATCTGGATTGCCAAGGATCGGGTGAGCGTCATTGTTGTATAACCAATCATGGCTTTCCGCTTGGGCTTTCTTCGCTTGCTCTTGACCTGCTACGTACTGCTCTAAACTGGTATGCAATCCAGAGATCGTCGATGGGTTTTCCTTCAGGAATTGATTAATTTCTTCAAGTTGTTGAGTTTGTTCTTTGTTTAATTCTGCGAAGGCATTAGTACTCATTAATGAGCCTAAAATCAGTGCGCTTATCAGATGCTTTTTCATATTGTCTTTTCTCTAATTCGTGATAATCGTGAGCGCTTATTAGGTTGCGCTCACATTAATATTGTTTGTTAAACTGGCTGAGTCGGTTTATTTACTTAGCTTTGCTCTGTTTTTCTTTGTGAGCGATTTAGGCAAAGTAGGTTCTTAACCACAGGCCGATAGGGGATGTAACGCCGGTTGCGATACTGCTAATCTTTCCATCTTTGATGATGACAATACTTGGCGTGACATTAACGCCCCAACTTCTGCTGATTGACCCAGAAAGATCATTGATAACAGGGAAGTCATACTCTTTTGCATCCAAGTAGCGCTGGACACGTTCGTCTGGACCAGACGATAGAGCGACCGAAACCACCTGATGGGAATCACTGAAGCTATTAACCGTCGGGCTTACAAATTTGCAGGCACCACACCAAGTCGCCCAAAAATAGACAATGACTGGCTTACCATTTTTGCTTAGCTCGATAACATCAATATCTTCGCCTTGGAGCGATTGACCCACAATTGGAATCGCATCGCCCTGAGGCATGCTTCTGCTGTGATAAAAGTCCATGGCAAATGAAACCACGCCAACGATCAATATCATTGAAACCAGTTCCTTTCCCCACTTCTTAAGACGACTTGGCTTTTTGGCCTCACCCTTTACAGCGTCGTCTTCAATCGTGCTAGATTTATCTTCATTGTTGGGAGTCTTCATCAGTTATCTCGCAGCGTCGATGGCTTGAACGACAGTGTCACTGTTGAGAATGACAGGCAGTGGAATACCGCTTTTATAGCTCGGGCCGTAGACGATATTAAATGGCACACCAAATCGCCCATTACTTTGTAAGTATTGAGTGACACTTTCACTTGGTGTTGTCCAATCACCTTTCATCAAAACAATGTCTTCTTGCTGTAGGTGACTGTAGACAGGGTCTTGAAGGATGACGCCGATCTTGTTGGCTTTACAAGTGATACACCAATCAGCAGTCACATCAACAAACACCGTTTTGCCTTCATCAACGAGCTGAGGGATTTGCTTCGCATCCAGCTTTTGCCAAGCGAGATCGTCAACAATCGGAGTCGCCCAGTTATCAGCGGTGACACTACCGACGATCAATGCAGCACCAAACACCAAGGTTGTGGTTGCGACGATAGGAATAAGCACCTTGCGACCCAACTTACGGCCAATCCAAATCAATACTGAAATCACGATAAATAGCGACAGCAGGATAGTTGGGAATTTACCAATGAATGGGCTAAGGAGGCTTGTTAGCCATAGGCTGGTAATGAACATCATTAAGCCAAATACCAGCTTAACTTTGAACATCCACGCCCCAGGCTTTGGAAGCAATTTGGTTAGGCTTGGGAATAGCGCAAAGATCAACCAAGGCGCACTCATACCGATACCAAGCGTGATGAAGATAGCCCATAACTCTTGGTAGCTTGCTCCAAGTGCATACGCGACAGCGGTTCCTAGGAATGGCGCGCTACACGGCGTTGCTAACAGCGTTGCAAACATGCCTTGAACAAAGTGGCCTGAATGTGAGTCATCGCCTTTGGTTGCCATCCAGGTGTTTAAACCTGATGGTAGTCTGAATTCGAATAACCCAAGCAGGTTAATCGAAAACAGCAAAGTGATGATCAGCATGAACCCGATGAACCAAACATTTTGGAACTGGATTCCCCAGCCAATTGCATTACCACCCATTTTTAGAGCGGTCATACCTAGGGCTAACAGCGCAAATGATGTAATGACACCTGAAGCAGAAGCTAAGAATGAGAGTCGAATATGACGATTAGATGCACCTTGGTTTTGAATGATGCTGTTTAATTTCATTCCTAAGACTGGCAACACACATGGCATGATGTTGAGGATCAAACCACCAATTAAAGCGAAGCCTATCATCGCCAAAAAGCCGTTGTTGCTTGTTTGGTAAGCGATCGGTTCTGAGCCAACTTTGGCCGTCATCTCTTCGGCGAAATTAGTGTCTGAAACGGTGACACTCACGTTACGGTCCGTTAAGTCGACTTCACCTATCCAGTTGCTCACATCAAATACGGCCGTCATTGTATTGTCTGTGATGTGGACGCTTGGTTGAGAGAAGAAGTCATCAATCACTTCTTGCCCGTCAATCAACACCATCGGCTTATCCCAGCCATTTTTACTTGTCAGCTGAGTAACCAGTTGCTGCTTGCTCTTGTCCCAAAATAGACCATTGACTGAAGTGCGATTAGCTTCTCGTGGAGATTGGCTCATGCCTTGGTTGAACAAGAACATCGCTTCTTCATCGAGCGCTAAAGTTTGTGGGTCAATCGGCAGTTCGATATCGTAATCGGTTAACACACAGATATTGGTACACGACGGAAAGGTAAACGATGCCCTGAATATCGCAGGCTTCGTGTTGTCTTTCAGGGATAAAGTGACAGGAAAGCTGACATGTTTTTTGTAGCCTAACGTCATGACGTCAAGCTGCTCGTAGTATTTAGGTATCGGCCAGTGCCACTCTACTGACTCAATGTTTGTTGAACCAGACCAGTCCCAGCTTGGCGGAATGCCACCTTCGCCTGGGCTGCGCCAATAGGTTTTCCAGTCGCCGTCGAGCACGACATCGAGCACGGTTTGGATCTTAGAGCCGTCATCCGACTGTTCACCCGTCGACATCATTCGCATTTTAACAGGCGGATGCTCAGGCACACTAAGCCAGCCCGTTGTCTGTGCCAAGGCGGTAAATGACGTCATAACCAAAAGGGCAGTGACTAAGGTTTTCGCGCATGTACGCATAGAGAATGCCAATGAATCGACAAACTTAGTTAGTAGTGTGTTGTACACAAATGTATCTCCAAAAAATAAATAAAAGGGTGTAGTAGCCCGGTTATTTACTCTCTAAATATACAGTGCTTTAGATGCAATCGGTGTTTTGTCGGTCGAGTAGAGCGATGATTGTCTCTAGATAATCTCGAGATGTGAGGAGGTAAGTTAAACGCAACAGCAATAATAAGTACGAATGGGATCAGCCAGCCGGTTTTTGGGGCGGCAAAGGTCAGCATTTTCGAACTTAGGCTGCATGAATTTGAATTGGGGGACGTTAACATTTTTGAGGCTTCTAAGCCGAAAACGCTGGCGTATAGAGCAGCCATTTTTTCTGAAGAAGCGATGTTGGTTTGGGGATTACTGGTTTCTGTATGAGTTTGTGTGCCAACTAGGACTGATTGGCCATTAGCGGATGCAGATAACGATACTTTCTTGACGGCCAGAGCGCTCGCCAGACAAGTTACGATAACCAGTCCGGTAAGGAAGAGCGCCCAAAGCGAATGCTTTTGTCGGCGGTTCTGTGTGGATAAGAAAAGTAGCGATGTGTTCAGCAAATTAGTCAGTAATCAAATCTGTTAGTCGTTAAAGCAAGCTCATTGAATTGTGGTTAGCTTAGATAAGTTCTCTTCGTGCCACAAGTCATAAAATGGTTAAAGTGAAACTATGTATAAATGCGGGAAACGGCAGATACACGATAAAAGACGCATAAACACCAATTCACGCGAATACGACATTGAGCTGTAGCTAAAGTTCACAACAACTGAAAGTTATCGCTAATTATTCTGTATTGAGTGGTTTATTAACTATCAGGACGGGACAGGCGATACAAAAAAGCCCAACAGATCGTCAGTGAACGTGTTGGGCTTTAATCATTGGTGCTATTGGAAAGGCTTAGTGAGTGCGGCGAGGGCCGTTACGTACCAAGTCTTTACCGTTATCAAACACCTCTTTGGTGATCCAGCGAGCAAGCAGAACTTTATGGCTGCTATTGAATACAGCAACGAAGTGACGACCATCTGAATTATTGGTTGCCATGCCTACACCTTCAACCCCTTCAAGGCCTAAACCGCCAGCTTCCACTGAAATTAGGAATTGCTCTAGTTCTTCTAGAGACTCAATAATATCAAGTTCGTTGTTCATTTTTATGATCTCTTGCTGTGAGCCAACATCCTATTTAAGGCGCTTTAGTGCATGTGCCAGAATGAAGATATTGGTCGTTGTTCTTTGTTGGATGCGTACTCTACAGGTCATAAGAGGGGATTGGAACTCTCAAATATTAGAAGAAGGCTGATAATTTGCGAATTTTTAGCATAACATACGTTTAAATGCTTGTTATCCATATTCTTTTTACTACTATTTATAGGGTCAATTTAGACAGTAATAGGAATTAATATGATGAAGGTTTGGCGTTGTCTATTGTTAATGTTGGCGTTTGTCGCATTTGGAAGTTATGCGCAGAGCGTTGAGAAAATCGGAGAAGTACAAGATCAGTTAATGCTCGATCTAGCAACATTAGAAACGGCGCATGATGCTGAGAAGCCCTTTCTTGAAGATATCTTAAGGCGTAAGAATCAGGGCCTACGCGAAGAGATTTTTTCACAGCTATCGTCAGATAAAAAAGAGGGGCTGGATGTCACTCTTGCTCAGCAGGTCGAACTGCTACAAAAATTGCTGTCGTTGAATGAAACTAAAATCGTTTCAATGAGTAAAGAAAACCGTTCAGCTGAAGGTGACGCTAAAAAACGCCTTGAATTGCGTATTCAAAAACGAATCGGAATGATGGATGTCTATTATCAGCAGCTTGCTAAGACCTTAAATTGGTCGAAAGAGCGTGGTGTTGATGTTGATGTTCCTAAAGGTGAACTTAAAACGGCGTTAATTGCTCGTTCTAAATACCTGACAAATGCCATTCTTTACACAGACACACAGCGACAAGATCTAGAAGCGCGTTTGTCTTTTGTGAATGAAGAAGAGAAAGCGACGATTAAAAAGGAGCTTGAGCGTTTCAGCGAGCGTACTAGCGTTATGGTCGCGAGCTTAGAAGAAACCATCACGCTAATGGAACCGTTTGGCGTGGATGTGACTTCGTACAAACGTGTTTTGCTAGCGACGACAGGTGACATTAACGCCGATGTGTTGGATGTTGATGTTGCACTGGAGCTGTTGGATGGTTGGCTTCGTTCGTTCAGTTCATGGGCTTTTGAAAATACCCCTTCTTTTATCGTTAAACTTGCTCTGTTTCTCGGTATTTTGTATGTAACTCGCCTTATTGCTAACGTGGCTCGCAAAACCGTTCGTAAGAGTGTTTCGCACTCTAAAATGGACTTCAGTGTATTGATGCAGGACTTCTTTGTATCCATCGCATCTAAAGCGGTCGTGTTTATTGGTTTGCTTATCGCACTGTCTCAAATAGGGATAGAGCTAGCACCTCTTCTTACTGGTTTCGGTGTAGCCGGTGTCATCATTGGTTTCGCATTGCAAGACACACTATCTAACTTTGCATCGGGTTTGATGATCTTGATCTACCGTCCTTATGACGTCGGTGACATGGTTAAAGTGGCAGGCGTGCAAGGCACGGTAAAAGACATGAGCTTAGTATCGACGACTGTTCAAACCATTGATAACCAACGCTTGGTGATCCCAAACAACAAGATTTGGGGTGACGTGATCAACAACATCACGGCAGAACGTGTAAGACGTGTTGATATGGTTTTCGGTATTGGTTATTCAGATGATATCGATAAAGCGAAAGCGGTATTGAACGACATCATTCTTGCACACCCTCTAGTGTTGAAAAAACCAGAGCATATGATCAAGCTTCATACCTTGAATACGTCTTCTGTTGATTTCGTAGTACGACCTTGGGTTAAGACTGATGACTATTGGGATGTGTACTGGGATGTAACGGAAACCGTGAAGAAACGCTTCGATGAAGAAGGCATCACGATTCCATTCCCTCAACGAGATGTACATATTTACAATCACGAAGAGAACTAAACGAAAGATCTAGTATGAAAAGCTATTACGAAAAAGCTAAGCATGGCTTAGAGCCATCATTCTTAATGTGATATCAAATGGACGCTGAACAAGCGTCCATTTTTATTGGCTGCCGCTTATGTTGAGCTTCATTCTTTTATGTCACTCAACCACCTTAGAATTACGTTATGATGGGGTAGGCTTAATCTGGAAAGTTGAAATCGAATGGACGATTCACAGCAAAAAACGAATACTAGAAATACAACGGTAAGAAAAGCGACGCGAATTGAAAGTGTTATGAACTCTGCGATGTGGCATTTAACTCAGAGAGACATGACGGAAAGCGAGTTAGTGGCGAAGCTCAAAGTGAAAACCGACAATCAAGAATGGATCGATGAAACGTTGAATACTTTGAAAGGCTTCGGGTATCTCAAGTCTGACCAAGTGTTTGCAGAACAATTCGTGGAACAAGCTTTCTCTGGTGAATTCGGTTCTCGATACATTGTCGAAAAACTGAAGAAGAAGGGGCTGACCGATTCAGTGATTTCTGATGCAATCCATAAAGTGTCGTTCGAAAAGTCTATTGATGAACAAACCATCTTGATAGACCGAATCAACCACTACTATTCAAGCTTTACCATGAGCCGTGAAAAGCTGGTTGCGACACTGCAAAAGCGTGGCTTTAGCTATCAACAAGTCAAGGTAGCGATTGACCAGCACCCACAAGCGCATCAACTGAAAAGTAACATTCAAATTAAGGCCGAGAAAGCCGACTTGGAAAAAGAGGTGCTCAAGTACGCTCGTAAAGGCAAGGGACTGACTGCCATTCAGCAAGAACTTAGACAACGACAAATTGACACAAGTGAACTGTCATCGCTCATCGACCGATTGATTAATGAAGAGCAGCTAGATTTCTATTCTTCGTGTATAGAACAGTTGCAGAAGAAGCCTTATGACCTAAACGATCATAAAGAACGCTCTAAGGCTTACGCGATGCTAAGTCGAAAGGGGTTCTCTTCTGACGAGATCAAATTTGCATTGAGTGAAGATAACGAATAACTAAGCCGGAAAAATTTCCTATTGTAGTATGTTGGTTTGTCCTAAGTAACTATTGGACATAAGTGAGCTATATAGATTGGTAAATTAGCGTTTAACGGATTATTTAGGGTATTGCAAAGTCGCTAATGTAATGGCTCAATTCACCTACCCACAACAATAAACTTAGACCACATACTTCTTCAAATAACGCTCGATAAACGACATCAAGCGTTAAAATTGACAAGTGTCAGTCCATTTCAGGATAGGTCATTAGGTTCACAAAACCGTCAAAACAGTATCAAGGTCTAAGCGCGACTTTGGTAAATTTGCATTGTAATCTTCATCTTTATGATGATAGCCCATCGCCAAAGCAACGTCGCATTGATAGCCACCAAGTTCCTCTTCAAACTCTTCACCAATTAGATCTGAATCAACACCTTCCATCGTTGTGGAATCGATATTTAATCGTGCCAAAGTATGTAGAGTATTACCTAATGCAAGGTAGGTTTGGGCTTTTGTCCATGCAGTTGTATCACCTGATTCACTCGTGTTTAACTCGGCAAATGCAAACCCACCAAATGCTTGTTCACGATTTGCAGGATCTAATCTACCGTCTTTAATGCTTTTATCGACAACTTTTTCATAGTCTGCACGCGTATAGCGAGTATTGTGAGCAAATAAAATAATATGTGATGCTGCATTAATGTGTGGCTGATTAAACTGGTGTTTGTTCTTGAAAGTTTTGTTCATTCGTTCTTTGGCTTCATTGCTTTCAATTATTATGAACTTCCATGGTTGAGAGTTAATTGAAGACGCTGATAGACGAATAGCCTGATAAATCACACTTAAGTCTTCTTGTGGAATACGCTTAGTCGCATCGTATCGTTTAGCAGTATAACGTTGCTCCAGATCTTTAATTATTTGGTGCGTCATATCATGCGACCTGTGTCATTTCGTTCAAGGTAAAGCTTGCTACCGCTTCTTCTGTTGCAGCCATGTATTCAGCTAAATGTGTATTACCCATATGTGCTTGCCACAGTTCGCGAGATTGCCAGTTCTCGTAGAACATAAAATGTGCTGGGTTTTCGTTATCTTGATGAAGGTCGTAGTTAATGCAGCCTTCTTCAGCACGCGTGATATCAATCAACTTTAATAGCTCTGCTTTAACCAGTTCAACTTTATCTTCGTTCGCAACAATATTTGCAACAATAGTCAATTTAGTCATCTTTATTTCCTTTATCTCTCTACTTGTTAACAACAATAATAACCCTAAAAAAAACAATACCTTATTGATGTGGGTTGCTGTAAGCACTGGCAATACCAATCAGTGTAGACAAAGAATTGTCATTGATTATCTAATTATTTTTTAAACATTATCTAAAATAACTTGATAATCATAAACGTTATGCGCTTGGTCTTGTGTTTATTCGGGGTCGTTCGAATGAGATTATGGTAGGCGAGTTATTAAAAATTAAAAACAGGCTTTAATTTGAATTATTATCAAAAATAAATTGAATATGTATTGTTCTGTTGTTAAGACTGCTTTATAAATAGCAGCAACGTAGCATTTACTGCTGCCCCTTTTTCGAATGAAGGTCTCATCATGCTCTTAGAAGATTTACAGGTTATTTTGAAAGTTGCGGAGTTTCGCAGCATCACCGCAGCGGCAACCAATTTAGATATGCGTACCGCCACAGCCAGTGCAGCGGTAAAGCGCGTTGAGGCATCACTGGGCGCGGAGCTTTTTGTCCGTACAACCCGTCACTTGCGATTGTCCTCTGCTGGTGAGCGTTATTTACCTCAGTGTGAAGAAGCGCTAAAGATGCTTGAGCGGGCCAAAATGAATATGCATGAAGACTTGGGCATTATTGATGGTGAAATTCGTATCGCGCTATCGTCTGATTTGGGACGTAACCTTATTACTCCTTGGTTAGATGAGTTTTTATTGCAGTACCCGAATGTTTCACTGCGTTCAAGTATTAGCGATAGCAATATTGATTTCTACCGTGATTCTGTCGACATGGCTCTGCGCTATGGCTCACCAACCGATGCCAATATGTATGGCTTTAAAATCTGTGATGTACCGAGAGTGCTGTGTGCAAGCCCTAGCTATTTAGCGGAAAATCAAGCACCCACTCAGCCGAACGATCTACTTGAGCACAATGCGTTGTTTTATCAATTGCATGATGTGTTGCAAAATGAGTGGTTATTCAGTCATGAGGATACGACTCATAAGGTAAAACTGAAAGGCAATAGAGCTTCGAATGATGGCGATCTGGTGAGGCGTTGGTGTGTTGCTGGTAAAGGGGTGGCAATCAAATCGTGCCTTGATATGTCTGATGACCTTTTAGCAGGTCGAGTGGTGAGTATTATGAAAGAGTACAAACCAACGCCGACTGAACTCTGGTTGGTTTGCCCGAGCCGTCAGTCCATCACACCAACGGTTCGGCTGTTAAGAGATTTCTTTAGAGAGAAAACTAACGTGATACTTGAGCAATTAGCAGAAAAAGGAGTGCTATAGATACTGCCGATGACTTATAGCGTGGTGACTCCAGAGTACAACATTTTTATAGCCGTAATGAATAATACGCTATAGCTGATTTTGTAAATCAGCTCTTGAGTGATGATGTTAACCAACCAAACACCGGTTCTCACCCCCAGAAATGCAATAGGTACAAGTACGAGTGAGGTCATCAAGTTTTGTGTATCAAGCTGTCCCATATAACTGTATGGGACTATCTTAACAAAATTAAGCCCAGCGAAAAACACAACGCTGGTGCCGATAAGTTGCTCTTTAGGCAGTTTCTTGGGTAGCAAATACATGCTTGCTGGCGGCCCCCCAGCATGAGCTATCGTACTCGAAAAACCTGATAATAGGTTTAATGCATAGCCTTTGATTCGGTTAGGTGAACCTGATTGCTTCAACAATAACTTTTGCCCCAGAAAAGTCAGCGCCAATCCACCAATCATTAGTTCAACAATGTGTGTCGGAAGACTGCCCATGAAGTAAGAAGCGGCCATAACCCCTAATACCGCAAAAGGCATCATGACTTTGAGTTCGGCATAATTGCAATTTTTACGATGATAAAACAGCGCCATTAGATCCATTCCACATAAAAGTGGCAATAAAATAGCAGCAGCTTGGACAGGCGAAACACTCATTGCCATTAGTGGCACCGAGAGCATACCCAAAATTCCTCCAACACCGCCTTTTCCCATCCCATAAAAGAACACAGCAGGTATCGCAGCTAGACGGCATAACGGGTAATTATGGCAACTTCCATGGCATCAATGTATTGACGGAACTTAATGGACAATTACCACAAGATAAAGAGACATTTTTGCGTACCATTGATCATTTCATGATGATGAAAGAAAACGAGCAAAATAACTTTATTTTAGGCCGTCGCACCCACCACTATGCAACACTGAATGACATGAACAATACGCTTATGTATGACACGGTGCAGCAACAGCTAAAGCGCATAGAGCAGCAAAAACTTGGTGACCTTGAAGATATTTTTTATAGCCTTCGCCAACGCATGATTTAGACCCAAGGAGTCCGAGATGAAGAATTTAAACGACTGGTACATACAAAATGAGAACCCAAGCCATTGGTCATTTGAAAATGGGCAGTTGTCGATGCAAGTGCAAGAGGGCAATATTTTTGGCGCGGGTTCAAGTGACGTGGATAACATATTCATCCACCCCGTATCTCAGCCCAATTATAGCGCAGAAGTCACCATCACCTTAGAGCCAACCTTGCCATTTGAACAAGCTGGCTTAGGCATTTACTGGGACAACAACAACTACATCAAAATTAGCAAAGAAATGTTCATGGGCGAGCTTTCGATTGTGTTTGTTATAGAGCAAAATGGTCGGCCTGAGATCAAACAGCGCTGCTCATTTGAAGGCGCGACAGCCTCAGTTAGATTAGAAAACAATGAGGGTACTATCACAGCCTACTTGGGAGGCAATCAAAAGCAGTCTTGGCATGTCATTGGATCTGCGAAGACATTAAATGGACTAGCAAAAGGAGTGATGCTTTATACCTTCAGTGGAAGTTCAAACACACCGAATTTTGCTAAATTTAGTGAATTTCAACTAATGAGCTGAGTCAACCTGGTGTATAACAATTGGCTTTTGGTAATAGTTTTATTCTTGAAAAAGTCATGTTAACCGATAGCGCTTAGCGGGGTCGAAACACACATTGGGGCAAGAGTGTGTTTGCCATGATCATTCCCAGCAAGTATCTGTCATAGTCGTTTGTTGTCTCGCTGACTCACGTTTTTCGTCCCAAGTCTCAAGCACGAACATTGCTATTGTATGGGCTGAATGAACTGCTAATCGAGCATGACGAGGCTTTAATTTATACATAATACGTCCCTCACCGTGCGCGGAGCTAGCATGTGTACGGAAAGCACCAATACCATCAACAATCGATACTATTCCCGATAGTACCTTTTTGAGATCGTCGTCCTGAACTAACTTAGGGTCAAAACCTAAGTCGCCACGCACAACCTTCCAAACATTTTGTAAGTCTTGCTTCTGGGGTTTGTCTAATTGTTCGTCCGCAATGTATACCTTAAATATTGATTCCAAAATGTTACATGCTGCTGATACTGATTCTCTAGGTTCAGAGTTTACGTTTGCTAGTGCCCTTGTAAATTCGGCTTCAATCGAGGGAATGTCTCTACCTTTAATTAAATCTGATAACGAGCGACTCGGAGCAGAACTACCATCAGATACAAGACCGCCAGCGATGTAAGTCAGATTGCACTGTGAAAGAATTGATTCGAGCTTTCCTTTGAATTCTTTTTGTGATTGGTAACGTTAGTTCCCCACAATAAAACATCTTCCTCTTCTTGCTCTGGCAACTCCATGAACGTCTCAATTAGCTTACCAAGAACCTTTAGCGGGTCATCTGACTCTTTATTAATGAGCCTTAGCCACGCTTGCACTTTGACAGGTTTTGAACCTTCAGGTGGTTCTCCTGGTGCATCAGCATACAGAAAAAGATTATCTAGACTTGCATGGGTTTCAAGCGCAGCTAAATTGTTTGATAAAACCGCTATTACTGGTGCGGGAATGCTTCTTTTCATATAGCCTCTTAAATCCTTATTATTACCAGCAAACGGCGCGTGAAGTGCTGGGCAGCGCCAACTACCGTGGTTAAGTTATTGTACCGTTAGTACTTAAATGGTAAGGCACCCAGATTAACAGACATTACACAGACAAGAAAAAGTAGGTCAAACCACCACACTGTGATTTGTGAAGTTGAACGTTACTGGCAAGCAATGGGGCATTTCTGAGTTACATCGTCCCGCCAGCAAGGTTCTGGACAATTCCGTTTTAGCGAAATTGCTAATTCAGCAACACATGGATCATTAAAAGTATGGCCAGGGCGGGATCGCACTT
>NZ_JBFRSX010000020.1:0-85308 GCF_041473835.1 Vibrio sp. 10N.222.55.A1
CGATGAACCAAAAAAAAGCGCACCTAAAGGTGCGCTTAATTATATTAAACTGAATTTATCAATTAATTTAACGTTTTAACTGTGCTTCGCTCAACAATTTCAGGATGCATTTCGAACACACGCTTTTCATGGTCTTTATCTTTAATGCGTTCTAACAAAATTTCGAAAGCATTCTTACCAACACGACGTTTGGGTTGGTGAACCGTTGTTAACGGCGGAGAGAAGTATTCAGCCAACTCGATGTTGTCATAGCCGATCACTGAAATATCTTCAGGGATACGAATTCCTTTCTCTTGCAGTCTGCTCATTAGGCCGAGTGCCATCGTGTCGTTAAAACAGAATACTGCCGTTGGGCGATCTACCATCTTAATGATTTTCTCTGCAGCAAGAACCGCAGTATCACACTCGAAGTTACCTTCAATGATCATGTTATCATCGGCAGCAATCTTAGCTTCGTTGAGTGCGCGTTTGTAACCCGCGATGCGTTCAACACATGCCGCTTTGTCTAAGTGGCCACTTAAACATGCAATCTTAGAGTGACCGCGTTCAATAAGGTATTTGGTCGCTAGGTAGCCACCTTCTTCTGAGTTATCGATGATCTTATCAGCCTGAGAGCTCTCAGGGCCCCAATCCATAATCACTTTAGGGATGTCAGCGTGACGATCTAACATGCCTCTCAGTTCTTCAGTTAGGTCAGAACACATAACTAAGATGCCATCTACACGTTTCTCTGCAAGCATTCGAATGTAGTCACGTTGCTTCTCATAGATACCGCCCGTATTACACAGGATCAAAGTGTAACCTTGACGGTAGCAGTAGCTTTCAACACCATCGATAACTTCAGAGAAGAATAGGTTAGTTGATTGAGTAACTAGCATGCCGATAGTGCGGGTTGTATTGCACTTCAAACTACGAGCAACGGCACTTGGTGCATAGTTCAGTTCGTCTACGGCTTTATTTACTTTTTCTTGCGTCGCTTCTGCAACAAAGCGAGTTTTGTTGATTACGTGAGAAACGGTTGTTGTTGATACGCCTGCTAAGCGAGCGACATCTTTTATAGTGGCCATGGTTTTATCCTATTAGAAGCTACTTTCCCAAAGTACGGAATGAAGTAGCCGTTAAGCTACCTAACTAAGAGCTTAAATTTGTAGGGCTCTTTGGGTACTAAAGTGCTAAAAAACAAAAAACCGCTATTGAGCGGCTTGTCTTAACACCGAAATGCTCTGAACTTTAAGTAAGCATAGCATTTCGTGAATGTTTCATATTTTATCGTTTGCGGTCACAATTTTAGACTGACTAGAAATTACTCGCAATAAAATTCACCCGGAAATCCGGGTGAATTGTCACATTCTTCTGAATTTATTTAACGAGTCATCCAATAAGCTTATTCACCAGCGAGGTATTGGGTGTCCAATTTGCAGAATGCAAGTAGCAGAGATGAGACACTAGCGTAGAAACCGAATTCGTCAACGTCATGACATTTAACGTTGAACTTTGGTACCCAAGTAAGAAGTTGTTGCTCGATAAATTGCTGTTGAACAATGAACGATTTTTCTAGCTCTTCTTCAAGTTCCGTTTCATTAGAACGGATGATCAAGTTGCCAAGGAAGTCGAGTTCGATAGCGATGTGGTCAGCTGGTTCTTTTAGGTCTTGGTTCACCACTAAGTTGTGCTTAGCCATGATCTCTTCCATATCTTTTGCTGGCTTATCATTCAAAAGGCCAGTCTCACCGATATACATAGAAGCGTAAGGAAGTGCGCCATGCTTATCTGTTTTTAAGAATAAGTCACAGAAGTCAGCAGACAATTCTAGTTGAGCATCTTCACGCGTTTGTAGGCGGTTTAGCGCATCCACTAGGCTATCGATCGCTGGCTTTAGTGTTTCATTTTCGCCTAAACCAGTTAGGAAAGAACGAATTTCAACAGAGTGGTAGTGATCGAGTTCTTCTTGAGTGAGCTCTTTAGCGAATAAGCTTGATAGCCACCAGTATATTTCTGCTCTTTGCTCGTTGAACGCTTTCGTATCTTTCATTTCTTAGATCCTGATTTAGTCTTGTGGTGTTACTTATATACATCTTGAAGTCACTAGTGCATAAGCACACCAAGGCTGAATAACAAGGTTATTTGCGAAAGGCAAAGTTACTCGTTAGTAGTAATGCCTATATTGAATTGCGATGGACGATAAATAGCAAGGTTTAAGATTGTCTTGTATCAAAAAAGATCCATGTTTCTGGCTTTTATCTTGTGTACCACTAGAATTGTTACGAGTTATGAATAGAATAGTCACTGAAACTATTAAATAAGAAAAGTGGTGTAGATGAGCTATCACGTATTAGTCGTAGAAGATGATGTGGTAACCCGCAGTAAACTGGTCGGATACTTCCAGAACGAAGGTTACACAGTAAGCGAAGCAGAAAGCGGCGCTCAAATGAGAAACGTGTTAGAAGAAAACAACGTTGACCTCATTATGCTGGACATCAACTTACCAGGCGAAGATGGATTGATGCTAACTCGCGAATTACGCAGTCAATCAGACATTGGAATTATTTTAGTTACTGGACGCACGGATAGCATCGACAAAATCGTTGGCCTTGAAATGGGCGCTGACGATTACGTTACTAAACCCTTCGAACTTCGCGAGTTATTGGTTCGAGTTAAAAACCTACTTTGGCGTATCTCTGCTGCTCGTAAAACAGCAGCGGGCGCTGTAGAAGAAACATCAGATGAGTCTGTGGTTCGTTTTGGTGAGTGGACATTTGATATCCCTCGTCGTGCGTTAAGCAAGAACGGCGAACCAGTGAAACTGACCAAAGCAGAATACGAACTGCTAGTGGCTTTGTCTTCTTACCCTAATCAAGTATTAAGCCGCGAACGTATTTTGAATATGATTAGCCACCGAGTGGACGCGCCTAATGACCGTACTATCGACGTGCTGATTCGTCGTATGCGTGCAAAAATGGAGTTCGATCCTAAGAACCCACAAATCTTTGTGACGGTTCACGGTGAAGGTTACATGTTCGCTGGTGATTGATTTCCTTCGGGAGTGATTAATTAACAACGACATTTAAACGTAAAAAGCCGAGACATCATTGATGTCTCGGCTTTTTTATTACTCAGCTTTTACTGTTAACGACCAGAGAATCTACAAATACTTGGCGACTCTGTATGCTTAAGATGAGTTTAAAGATTCAATGGGCTTATTGAGGCTGAGCCGCGGAAACTTCACCGTCATCTTCAATTAAGCTGGAAGCTTCTGGAATAACAGGCTCTTCAACAATGTCATTGCTTGTATCTAGCCAATCACGCAGGCTTTGCCAAACCAATCCCATGGTTTCGTGCCAGTAACGCTCAGTCTGCTCAAGGTATAGCGCTTTCGGCATGTACTTTTCCCACGGCTCAACTATACCTTCTTGTGCAAGGTAGTTAGTTGGTGCCGGCAGTGGTTTCATTCCAGCAGCATTGAATTCGTTCAGTGCGCGAGTCATATGGCTCGCTGAAGTCACCAACACCATTCTTTTATTCTTAACGAACGCAGCGGCTTGGCGGGCTTCTTCCCAAGTGTCTTTTGCGGTTTCAAGCAGAATGATGTCGGGCTTTGCTACGCCAAGTGCTAAAGCCACTTTAGCCATCATTCTTGCGTTACTTACTTCAGTGCCTGCGCCATAGCCAGACAAAATGAGTTTTGCACCAGGGTAGAGGCGTAGAATACGAATCCCTTCACTTAAACGCATCAGGCCGGTGCGGCTAAGTTCTGATGTCGGTGGAATTTGGTCGTCTACGACGTGACCACTTCCAAGAACCATCACGTAATCGACGGTTTCATCGACAGGTAAAAATGCGGTGTGTTGCCTTTCCATTGGCATTAAAAGTTGACTAGAAACTGGCTGGAAAGCGATTAGGAAAATACCACATAGGGCTGAGAGGGTGATTAGGCAACCAGTCTTCCTTTTGGTAGTAAACATCACTAGGGCTAAACCCAGAAAAGCGAGAATTAACATTGCTGGCAGTGGCATCAATAGCGAAGACACTACTTTTTTCAGCTCAAACATATCCGAATAGTCCGAAAAAACATCACTTAGTAGTAAAAAGAGACATCGCCTCTTTATTCCTGAAATTCCTGTGACAGAATAGCAGGCACGATAGGACATAATAACTCAAGTAGCCGTGACTGAAGACCGTAATTTCGACGATATTGCCCACAAATTTGCAAAAAATATTTACGGCTCTGACAAAGGAGAGATCCGTCAGATCATCGTATGGGAAGATTTAGAACAAGCTTTGAGCAAGTTTGAGCAATCAGCTTCGCCGCTGCATGTGCTTGATGCTGGAGGCGGCCTTGCGCAGATGTCGCAAAAAATTGCGTCGCTTGGGCATAACGTTTCTCTGTGTGATCTCTCTTCTGAAATGCTGAAGCTCGCCGAAGAAAGTATCAGCGAAGCGGGTTTGCTAGAGCAATATCGATTTATTCATTCACCGGTACAAAAAGTCGCAGAACATCTCGATGAGAAAGTCGATTTTGTGATGTTTCATGCCGTAATGGAATGGTTAGCCGATCCTAAAGAGGCGCTTGATTTATTGCTTGAACAAGTTAAGCCAGGTGGTGTTGCCTCGATAATGTTTTACAACCACCACGGATTAGTCCTGAAAAATGTGATTTGTGGCAACATTCCTCATGTATTGAATGGGATGCCACATCGAAAACGGTTTAAGCTGCAACCACAAAAAGGCTTGAAGCCGGAAGAGGTTTATCAATGGATAGAAGACGCTGGTCTAGAAATCTGTGGTAAATCAGGCATTCGCTCTTTCAGTGACTACATAGGTAATATGGAGTACATGGGCGATTACCAATTTGAAGATGTATTGGAACTGGAAAAACAGCTATGTCGCCAAGAGCCATATCTGTCACTAGGCCGTTATATTCACGTTTGGGCTCAAAAACCTGCGCAATAACAGCGGTGAATGTGGTAAAAGAAGCCACAACATGCGCTATGCAATCGTAAGAAGCCCGCGTCATAAAGAAATAGGCGTCATATCTAATACATTCGATATGACGAAGAACAGTAACAGGAACCACAATGAGTGAAATGACTCAAACTGCCGAAGAGCAGCCAATTGATGAGTTGGTGGGCTGGGTCAAGCAGCATGATTTTTCATTAAACTTGCCACCAGAGCGCTTAGCATTTTTGATTGCTATCGCAGTACTAAGCAATGAAAGGTTCGATGAAGAGTTGGGCGAGGGTGAACTGCACGATGCATTTACCATCGTCACTCGACTGTTTGAAGATACTGGCGAAGCGTCCGCGTTTCGTGCCAACAATGCCATCAACGAGTTAGTTAAACAGAAGTTGATTAGCCGCTTTACCAGCGAAATCACCGATGGTGCGAGTATTTATCGCTTATCACCATTGGCGATTGGTATTTCAGATTATTACTTACGCCACCGTCAGTTCTCTAAGTTAAAACTGTCTATCCAGCTTTCTATGGTTGCGGACGAGATGGCAAAAGCCATTGAAGCAGCACAAAAAGGCGGAACTCCAGGACATTGGAGAAAGAATGTTTACGGCGTGCTCAAGTACTCTGTTGGTGAAATTTTCGATCAGATTGATCTTAACCAACGTGTTATGGATGAGCAGCAGCAAACCGTTAAACAGCAAATTGCCGACCTTTTAAACAAGGATTGGCGAGAGGCGATTAACAACTGTGAAACCTTGCTTTCAGAAACCTCGTCCACACTAAAAGAATTGCAAGACACCTTGCAAGCGGCGGGGGATGAACTGCAAACACAGATCCTCGATATTCAAGAAATTGTTTACGGTGACGATGAACTCGAGTTCGTTGGCGAAACCCTGTTCGGCTTGCAGATGAAGCTAGACCGAATCACCAGTTGGGGCCAACAAGCCATCGATTTATGGATCGGCTACGACCGCCATGTTCACAAGTTCATCCGTACCGCGATTGATATGGATAAAAACCGCGCCTTTAGCCAGCGCTTGCGTCAGTCAGTCACTGACTACTTTGATGCGCCTTGGTTATTGACCTACGCCGATGCTGAGAAGCTGACGGATCTTCGTGATGAAGCGCTCGTGCTTCGTGATGACGAAGTGATGGGACAAGCACCAATCGACGTAGAGTACGAAGAATTTGAGCAAGTAAATGACATGCTTTCAGATCGAATTGCAGAGATGTTAAAAGCTCACAAACAGCAAGGCGCGCCAATTGATCTTGGCCTTGTGTTACGCGATTACCTCGCTGCACACCCTCGCACACACCATTTTGATTTAGCCAGAATTGTTGTCGACCAAGCCGTGCGCTTAGGTTACTCAGAGTCTGACTATCAGGCTATTCAGCCAGATTGGCAGGCAATTAACGATTTCGGTGCAAAGGTACAAGCAAATGTCATTAACAAGTACTGATGATTACATGCCAGAGAAACTGGTAAAAGCGATAGCGAACCCACTGTTCCCTGCGCTAGATAGCATGCTGCGTTCAGGTAAGCATGTTTCAACAGAAGACCTAGATAACCACGCGTTGCTGTCTGATTTTGAAGTTGAGCTTCAGCATTTCTATCAACGCTACAATACGGAATTGGTAAAAGCGCCGGAAGGTTTCTATTACCTGCGTCCGCGTTCTACGTCTCTGATTGGTCGTAGTGTGTTGTCTGAGCTCGACATGTTGGTTGGAAAGGTGTTGTGTTTCTTATACCTAAGCCCAGAACGTCTTGCTCATGAAGGTATCTTCACCAACCAAGAACTGTTTGATGAGTTGATGTCGTTAGCGGATGAGAAAAAACTCATGAAGCTAGCAACCAACCGTGCGTCTGGTTCTGACCTAGATAAAGAAAAGCTGTTCGAAAAAGTACGTACTTCTCTACGTCGCTTACGCCGTATCGGTATGTTGATTGCGATTGGTGAAACCGGCAAGTTCCGTATCAGCGAAGCGGTATTCCGTTTTGGCGCTGACGTTCGTGTTGGCGATGATATGAAAGAAGCGCAGTTACGTCTTATCCGTGATGGTGAAGCTGTGGTGCATACCCAAGAGCCTAACCAAGGTAGCTTGTTGAATGAAGAACAAGCGGAAGCCACATCAGAAGTAGATGCAGACGTAGACGAAAACGGTCAACAAGACATTTTTAACGATCAAGCTGACTTTGACCTTGAGTCAAATGCTGGCGAACAAACAAAAGTAGAAGGTGAAGCATGATTGAAAGAGGTAAGTATCAATCATTAACCATGGTCAACTGGAACGGCTTCTTTGCGCGTACTTTTGATATTGATGGATTGGTTACAACGCTTTCTGGCGGTAACGGTGCGGGTAAGTCGACCACAATGGCGGCATTCATCACAGCACTGATCCCTGACCAAAGCCTTCTGCATTTCCGTAACACAACGGAAGCGGGTAGCTCACAGTCATCTCGTGATAAAGGCCTTTACGGTAAGCTTCAGCCAGGCGCATGTTATGCCGCACTAGATGTTGTGAACTCTCGTAATCAGCGTCTATTGTTTGCAGTAAAACTGCAGCAAGTCGCGGGTCGTGATAAGAAAGTCGACATTAAACCGTTCGTTATCCAAGGCCTTCCAAGCCATGTGAAACCAACGGATGTGTTGATTCAGAACGTTTCAGACAGCCACGCTCGCGTATGTCAGTTGAACGACGTGAAAGCGGCGGTTGCACAATACGAAGGCGCGCACTTTAAAGCGTTTTCTTCGATTGTTGATTACCACTCACAGATGTTTGAATACGGTGTAGTACCGAAGAAATTGCGTAACAGCAGCGACCGTTCTAAGTTCTACCGCTTAATTGAAGCATCACTTTACGGTGGTATTTCTAGTGCGATTACGCGTTCTCTGCGTGATTACCTTCTACCGCAAAATGGTGGCGTGAAGAAAGCATTCCAAGACATGGAATCAGCACTACGCGAAAACCGCATGACGCTAGAAGCGATCAAAACGACTCAGTCGGATCGTGACTTGTTCAAGCACTTGATCACTGAATCTACGAACTACGTGGCAGCAGATTACATGCGCCATGCCAACGATCGTCGCAACAAGCTTGATCAAACTATGAAGTTCCGTGGTGAACTGTTTGGTTCTCGCGAAACCTTGCTTGATCAAAACAACTTGTTGAACCGCGTTCAAGAAGAGCTTGAGCTGTTGGTCGATCAAGAATCGGCACTAGAGCAAGATTATCAAGCGGCTTCGGATCATCTTCAATTGGTTCAAACTGCACTTCGTCAGCAAGAGAAAATTGCTCGCTACAGTGAAGATCTAGAAGAGCTTAATGAGCGTCTAGAAGAACAGATGATGGTAGTTGAAGAAGCTCAAGAGCGAGTACTTCTTGCTGAAGAGCAGGCAACCATCACTGAAGAAGAAGTGGATAGCCTGAAAACTCAGCTTGCTGACTACCAACAAGCATTGGATGTTCAGCAGACTCGTGCACTTCAATACCAGCAAGCGGTTCAAGCATTAGAGAAAACTAAGCAGCTACTTGGTGATGAGTCTATTACGGCAGAAAGCGCACTAACTCTGGTTTCTGAGCTAAAAGCACAAGAAGAATCAAGCACTCAAACGCTGCTGTCTACTAAACATAAACTAGACATGTCTTCTGCTGCTTCTGCGCAGTTCGACAAAGCGCTCGCTCTTGTTAAAAGTATTGTGGGTGACGTTGAGCGTAAAGAAGCGTCTCAAAGCGCTAAGCAAGCTTTAGAAAAAGGCCGTAACGCAAAACACGTTGTTGAAAATGAACAGCAGTGGCGTGCTCAGCACCGCGATATGGCTCGTGATGTGGCTCAGCAGCGTCAAGCAAAAGAGCTTGCGACTGAATACCAAAAGCAACACAACATCTCACTGACTGACGAAGCGGTTTTCGATGAAGAACGTGAACGTCATGCTATGCAGATCGAGTCTCTTGAGTACGCTCAAGAAGAGCTGCGTGAAGCGAAGAGTGAGCAACGTCGTGTACAACAAAACCACGATCAAGAGATTCAAAAACTTGAGTCTATTGCTCCAGCATGGATCACGGCAAACGATGCGCTTGAAGCATTAAGAGATCAAACCGACGCTGAGCTAGAAGATAGCCAAGCGGTGATGACTCAAATGCAACAAGTGCTTGAAGATGAGAAATCTCAAGCGGTAGCAAAAGATCAGTTGGCTACGCGCCGAGCTGAACTTGAGCACGAAATTGAGCGTTTAGCGTCTCCAGGTGGTTCTAACGATCCTCGCCTCAAAGGCCTAGCGGATACGCTTGGTGGCGTGCTGCTTTCTGAGATCTACGATGATATCACTATTGGTGATGCGCCGTACTTCAGTGCGATGTACGGCCCGGCTCGTCACGCAATTGTGGTTTCTGATCTTGATGGTATTAAAGAGAAGCTGGTGGATCTTGATGATTGTCCAGAAGACCTTTACATCCTAGAAGGCGATGTCGACGCGTTTGATGACAGTTCATTCAATGCCGATGAGCTTGAAGGCGCAGTGTGTGTTCAGCTGAACGATCGCCAAATGCGTTACTCTCGTTTCCCTGAGATCCCACTGTTTGGCCGTGCGGCTCGTGAACAACGCCTAGAGAAACTGCGCGAAGAGCGTGACGTTGTGGTTGAAAACCACGCGAAGGCAGCGTTTGACTCTCAAAAACTGAATCGCCTATACCAAGCATTCAACAGCTTTGTTGCGAAGCACCTGCACGTTGCGTTTAACGCAGACCCAGAGCAAGCACTTGCTGCGATTCGTGATAAGCGTAATCAAATTGTTCGTTCTCTGGCTGAGCTTAACTCTAAAGAGCAGCAGCAACGCAGTCAGCTTCTACAAAGCAAGCAGGCACTTGGTGCGCTAGATAAATTAGCACCAATGGTTCGTATTTTAGAAGACGAAACATTGGCTGAGCGTTTAGCTGAATTAGAAGCGCAACTAGAGCGTTTAAGTGAAGCGAAATCTTACTTGAAGACGCACGGCAAGGCGCTTACTTCTCTAGAACAGTTCGTATCTGCACTAGACGCTGACCCAGAGCAATTCGAAGCTTTGGAAGCAGAGTACCGTCAAGCAGACAACGCGCTACAAACGCTAAAAGGCAAAGTGTTCGCACTGTCTGATCTGATTGAGCGTCGTCATTACTTTGCTTACGCGGATTCTGTTGATTTGCTTAATAAGAGCAGTGAACTGAGCGAGCAACTGAAAGCGAAGTTGGTTCAAGCTGAACAAGCAAGAACCAAAGGCCGCGATGGCTTGAAGCAAGCTCGCGAACAGATGAACCAATACAACCAAGTATTGGCGGCACTGAAGAGCTCACATCAAGCGAAGCAAGAAACGGTTCAAGAGTTCAAACAAGAGCTACAAGAGTTCGGCGTAAACGCTGACGAAGGCGCTGAAGAGCGTGCTGTACGTCGTCGTGACGAGCTTCAAGAGCGTCTGCACACATCTCGCAGCCGTAAGAGTGAATACGAGCGTACGATTACGTCAACTGAACTTGAGATGAAAGCACTGGCTAAGCGTCTTAAGAAAGTTCAAAAAGAGTACACCGAGCTTCGTACTTTCGTTGTTGCAGCAAAAGCAGGCTGGTGTTCAGTACTTCGCTTAGCTCGTGAAAATGATGTTGAACGTCGTCTTCATAAGCGTGAACTGGCTTACCTAACGGCGGGCGAGCTTCGTTCTATGTCGGATAAATCACTGGGTGCTTTACGTCTAGCTGTAGCTGACAATGACGACCTACGTGATTCGCTGCGTCTATCTGAAGACAACGCACATCCAGAGCGTAAGGTTCTGTTCTACATTGCGGTTTATCAACACCTTCGCGAGCGTATTCGCCAAGACATCATTCATACGGATGATCCGGTTGAAGCAATCGAAGAGATGGAAGTTGAGCTCGCTCGATTAACAGAAGAACTGACGCAGCGTGAAAACCGCTTGGCGATCAGCTCTGAGTCGGTAGCAAGCATCATCAAGAAAACGATTCAGCGCGAGCAGAACCGTATTCGAATGCTGAACCAAGGGCTGTCGAACATCTACTTTGGTCAGGTTAAGGGCGTACGTCTGAACGTTAAGATTCGTGAAAGCCACGAGATCTTGCTATCAGGGCTAGCGACTCAGCAAGAGCAACACAAAGACTTGTTTGAATCAACACGCTTTACCTTCTCAGAAGCGATGGCGAAGTTGTTCCAACGTGTTAACCCACATATCGATATGGGTCAACGTTCTCCACAAGTTCTAGGTGAAGAGCTACTGGATTACCGCAACTACCTAGAATTAAGTGTTGAAGTTAACCGTGGTTCAGACGGTTGGTTACAAGCGGAATCGGGCGCACTGTCTACGGGTGAAGCGATCGGTACGGGTCAGTCTATCCTACTGATGGTTGTTCAGAGCTGGGAAGAAGAGTCTCGTCGACTTCGTAGCAAAGACATCGTTCCATGTCGTTTGTTGTTCCTTGATGAAGCAGCTCGTCTGGATGCGAAATCTATCTCTACCTTGTTCGAACTGTGTGACCGTTTAGGTATGCAACTTTTGATTGCAGCACCAGAGAACATTAGCCCTGAGAAAGGCACAACCTAC
This sequence comes from Vibrio sp. 10N.222.55.A1, assembly GCF_041473835.1. Taxonomy (NCBI): domain Bacteria; kingdom Pseudomonadati; phylum Pseudomonadota; class Gammaproteobacteria; order Vibrionales; family Vibrionaceae; genus Vibrio; species Vibrio sp. 10N.222.55.A1. The sequence continues at coordinate 11,538 of NZ_JBFRSX010000020.1, forward strand.
AAACTGGTTCGTAAGGTCTTTAAAGATCACGAGCACGTACATGTTGTTGGCCTGCGCGGTTTTGCTCAAAACAAACCGGCATCCCCAGTTCAAGAGCTTATTGAAGAAGCTGAGCAATAACCTTGATAGCCGAGCAATAAGCTTGATAACTGAGTTATAAGCTCGAAAGCGACTCAATGATATTTGTACAAAGCCCCTAATCAATAGGGGCTTTTTTGTATCTTGAATCTAATTTCCTCAACTGAACTCCTCTCGCCTAATTCTTTTATCGATACTGATAAGACCACTCATACCTTGTGGTTATTATCAATGGAACTTGTTTGAGGTCACACGCACAAAACCACAAATAATATATGGTAATGACATAGATTTAATAATATTAATAATATTGTATTACTTAAATTTTAATTATTGATAACTCGCGTGTGCGAAAGGTAAAGGTAGGACTTAGGTATGATTCAAATCGTGATTGATGGGAAATATCGAATCGTCGAGCAAGGACAAACCGTTCTTGAAGCGGCAAAAACATGTGGTTTGGAAATCCCATCTTTATGTGGTTTGAACAAAACAGCGGATAAAGTGCCGTGTGATTTGTGTGTCGTTGAAGTTGATGGCGTTGGTGTTACTCGCTCTTGTGAGCTTGAAGTGTCTAATGGGCTGAATATTACCACTCAGTCAAAACAGTTAACGAATCATCGACAAGAAGCGTTGAATCGCATTATGACCGATCACTACGCTGACTGTGAGGCGCCATGCCAAACAGCCTGTCCTGCTGGGGTCGACATCCAATCTTACCTGCACCATATTGCTCAAAATGATCACATCAAAGCGATTGAAGTGATCAAAAAGACATTACCAATGCCGCTTTCAATTGGTCGTGTGTGTCCTGCTTTCTGTGAAACCGAATGTCGTCGTAACTTGGTTGATGAATCCATTGCGATTCGCCAACTCAAACGACACGCTGCCGACGCGGATTTAGCGACTCAAGAGAGCTACATGCCAGCTAAGAAACCGAATAAAGGCAAGAGTATTGCAATTGTCGGTAGTGGCCCCGGTGGGCTTACGGCGGGTTATTACCTATCTAACGAAGGCTATGATGTCAGTGTCTATGAGTCGATGCCGCAAGCGGGTGGTTGGCTGCGTTACGGTATCCCTGAATATCGCTTACCTAAGTCGATTCTAGATAAAGAAATCGAGTTGATGTGTCGCAACGGAATGGTGGTTGAGTGCGGTAAAAAACTCGGTGTTGATTTTACACTGTCTGATTTAAGTAACGATTTTGATGCGGTTTGTTTAGCCGTTGGTGCATCGCAAGCGGTCGAGATGAATTACCCGGGTAGCGAACTCGGAGGTTGTTATTTGGGTGTCGATTATCTGAAAGATTACGTGACCGATCAGCAGTACGTCACTGGTAAAAAGGTTGCCGTGATCGGTGGCGGTAATACAGCGATTGACTGTGCTCGAACCGCAGTTCGTGATGGCGCGGATACTACGCTGATTTATCGTCGTACTCGAGATGAGATGCCAGCAGAAGATTACGAAATCGAAGAAGCTGAACATGAGGGTGTGAAGTTCCACTTCTTAACCAACCCTGCAGAAAACATAGCCGATGAAAATGGTCATGTATCAGAAATACGATTAGAACGAATGGCTTTGGGTCCTGCTGATGCTTCAGGCCGCCGCAGCCCTAAACCAACTGGCGAGTTCTTTGTTGAAGCGTTTGATACGGTTATTGCTGCCGTGTCGCAAAAGCCTGATCTGAGCTTTATGGACAATGAAGCGATTGATATTCCTCTTACTCGTTGGAATACCGCAGATGCTGATCCACAAACCATGCATACCGGAACCGGAAATATTTTCAGTATTGGTGATTTCCGACGCGGCCCTGCAACCGCAGTCGAAGCGGTGGGGGATGGGCGTATTGCTGCACAAGCGATCGATCGCTTCTTCCATGGTGATATGGACAATATTCCAGCCAAACCGTTTAACTCAAGAAAGCACAAACAGCTCAAAGCGGTGGATCCTGAGCAATACCAGTCGATACAACGCATGGCTCGTAAGATCATGCCAGAACTAACGCCCGAGCAGCGTGAACAAAGCTTTGATGAAGTAGAAACAGGGTTTGAGAATGCTGATGCAATAGCGGAAGCTGCAAGATGTCTAGAGTGTGGCTGCCAAGCCAATACCGATTGCGACCTACGAGACTACTCGACCGAATACAAAGCAACGCAAACGCATCCTGAATACAAAATCGATGTGGCTTCGAATGAGAGTTGGCAGGCGATTCGTGCTGAAGAAGCGAAGGTCGGGTTAACAAGGCAAAAATTTTCGGCCGATGACAGTTCTGAGTTCATTATCTTTGACGCCAACCGCTGTATTAGTTGTGGCCAGTGTATTCAAGCATGTCGAGAACAGAATGTTCATGGCGTTCTAAGCTTCATGAATCAATCGGATGGCAAACCTGCATCAAGACCTGAATGTCGCCCTAACTTTGGGGCAGATAAGACCTTAATGGGCGACTCAAACTGCGTTCAATGTGGATCGTGTATTCAGGTGTGTCCAACCGGTGCAATGGTGGATGCTCGCGACAGAAAGCAGGGAGACACAGACGTACTCAAGAAAGTCGATACCATCTGCACCTATTGCGGTGTCGGCTGCAAGCTAACCATGCATATCGATGAGCAGAAAAACAAAATCCGCTATATCGAAGGCGGAGACTCTCCGGTTAATGAAGGCATGTTGTGTGTTAAGGGACGATTTGGCTTCGATTTTGTGGGCAGCGATGCGCGTTTAACCACACCATTAATTCGTAAAGATGGCTGGTTGCAACCTGCAAGTTGGGATGAGGCAGTTAAGCTTATTGCCGAGAAGTTTACTGCGATTAAGCAAGGCTTTGGCAGTAACGCTTTAGCGGGGTTCTCGTCGGCGAAAACCACCAATGAAGATAACTATGCCTTCCAAAAATTCATACGTCGTGAACTCGGTACCAATAACGTCGATCACTGTGCGCGCCTTTGTCACGCATCTACTGTTACTGGTTTAGAGGCTTCGCTAGGTAGCGGGGCGATGACCAATGATATTCCAAGCATCAAGCACTCAGATGTGATCTTTATTATTGGCTCCGACACCACGTCAGCACACCCAATTATTGGCTCGCATATCAAGCAAGCTGTGAGACATGGTGGAGCGAGATTGATCGTTGCCGATCCAAAACGAATCGATATTGCTGACCATGCTGAACTTTATTTAGCGCACCGACCGGGTACTGATGTAATGTTGATCAATGGTGTGATGCAGCAAATCATCAAACACGGTTGGTACGACCAAGAGTATATCGAAGACCGTGTGGATGGCTTTGATACCTTGCTTCAAGAGGTAATGTCACCAAGTTATTCACTAGACAAAGTGGAGCTGGTAACTGGCGTTAAAGCGGAAGACATCTTCGCAATGGCGCGATTGATTGGTACTGCAGAGCGTACAGCGGTGTACTACTCGATGGGCATTACGCAACATACCACTGGTCACGATAACGTTCGATCAATCGCTAACCTACAGCTATTGTGTGGCAATATCGGAATTGAAGGCGGCGGTATCAACCCATTACGTGGTCAATCCAATGTTCAGGGTGCGTGTGACATGGGCGCATTGCCAAATAACCTTCCGGGTTATCAGAAAGTGTACAACCCAATGGTTCGTCAAAAATTCGCGATGGAGTGGGGTGTTTCTGACCTACCGGCTGAAACAGGCTTAACGTTGACCGAAATTATTGATGGAGCGTGTCATCGAGATGTTCGTGGTCTGTACGTAATGGGCGAGAACCCAGTGCTGAGTGACCCGAACCAAGCGCATGTGATTGAAGGTCTTGAAGCGTTAGATTTCCTCGTGGTTCAAGATATTTTCTTAACCGAAACCGCTCAATATGCCGATGTGGTGCTACCGTCTTGCTCGTTTGCTGAGAAGTCTGGTCATTTTACTAATACCGAGCGTCGTGTTCAGCGTATTAACCCGGCGGTATTGCCTCCAGGTGAAGCGAAAGAAGATTGGGTGATTATCCAAATGTTGGCTAATGCGATGGGCGGCAATTGGGAATATGACTCGGTTGCTGATATCACCAATGAGATAGCGCGTGTCACGCCACAGTATGGTGGTTTACGTTGGGAGAACATTACGGTGAACGGCGTGCAATGGCCAAGTAATAAGAACAACCCTGATGGCACACGTATCATGCACCAGACCCAATTTACGCGTGGGCGTGGTCAAATGGAGGCGATTCCGTTTAGATACGCTGCTGAGCTACCGGATGCGGAATACCCGTTAGTATTAACGACAGGCCGTATTCTAGAACAGTTCCACACCGGAACCATGACACGTAAAACAAAAGGGTTGGATAACTTAGCAGGGCCGCGTGCCATGGTGAGTGTTCATGATGCTGAAGCGCTAGGTATCTCGAATGGTCAGATGCTTAAGGTCTCAACACGTCGTGGTGAAATCGAAATCGCGGCCTTTGTGACTAAACGAATGCAAAAGGGTGTGGTATTTATTCCATTCCATTTTGTTGAATCACCAGTTAACCGTTTGACTACCACAGCGACTGATCCACACGCGAAGATCCCTGAATTTAAGGTGGCGGCTGTGCGTATTGATCCTATTCGTGAGCCTGAGAGTGAAGTAACAGAGGCTTAATCATATTAGCTCGGTGAAGACGGCTGGCATTAAAAAGCCGCGTAACTCTCAGAGTTATGCGGCCTTTTTATCGAGCTAGATTCAGTATCAATAACTGAGTCGTTTCGCTTTAATTTAGATGAGCTTAGTTTGGAACAATTTCGCTACCGTGAACACCAAATTGCTTAGCAGCGTAGGCAACGCGCTCTGCTGGTTTTGGGTATTCAGCCGGTGTGCCCAGGTTTTCAATATGATGCAAGCGAGGTAATAAACCTGCGCCGTTTGCAATCTGTATTGCTAATCCAGGGCGAGCGTTTAGCTCCAGTACCATCGGGCCTTCTTCTTGGTCTAAAACCATGTCCGTACCCATGTAACCAAGGCCTGTCATTTCCCAAGCACTTGATGCAAGTGTCAGCAGCTTTTCCCAATGGGGTACTTGTAGTAGCGCCAACTCTTTACCCGTATCTGGGTGGTGAGTCACTGGGTGGTCAAATTGAACCGCACGAACGGCTTTACCCGTAGCGATACAAATACCTACGCCCACAGCACCTTGGTGCAAGTTAGCTTTACCATCAGAAGCCGAAGTCGATAGACGCATCATCGCCATTACAGGGTAGCCCTTGAATACAATGATTCGTACATCTGGTACACCCTCGTAACTGAAGCCGTCAAAACACTCGTCAAACTTGATGAGGTTTTCAACTACAGCAACATCGTTCTTACCACCGAGTGAGAAAAGACCCGCGAGAGCGTTACTGATGTGGCGCTCTACGTCTTCTTCATTGATAGTCGAACCCGATGGCTTGGTGTAAACGCCGTCCTTGTGAGAAGTCACAACAAGGATACCTTTACCACCACTGCCTTGAGCTGGCTTGATTACGAAACCCGGCCACTCTTTTACCATCTTGTGGATTGTTTTTACTTCAGCTTGATGACCAATCACGCCAATCAGTTTTGGTACAGTAGCACCAGCCTGTTCAGCAATGATCTTCGTCTTAAGCTTGTCATCAACGAGTGGATACTTGGAACGATCATTGTAGCGACCAATATAACTATGGTTACGCTTGTTCATTCCCATTATGCCTTTGTCTTTCAACCTAAACGGTGAAGTAAACTGATCAAACATAACTTAGTCCTCCGCTAGCGGTTTAAAGCGACGAAGCTCGGTTAGACGGTATCCTGTGTAGTTACCTAGTAGCAAGATGGTCGCTAGAATAACAAGTTGTAAACCAATAAAGTTAAACGTTAAGTGCTGAATGAACGGGTTAGTCATGCCTAAGTAAACAAGAACCGCAGTGAATAGAGAACCACCACCTTGCAGCATTACTTCTTTCGCGCCTTCTTCTTCCCATAGGATAGACATACGTTCGATAGTCCAAGATAGGATAATCATAGGGAAGAACGTAATAGATAGACCTTCAGTCAGACCCACTTTAAACGCGACTACAGTAAACACAGAGATAATCATGATTACCGTGATGATTACGGCGGATATCCTGGCTACCAAGAGCAAGTTGAGTTTGGACAAGTAACTTCGAATAATCAGACCCGTACCTACAATAAGCAGGAAGCCAACAATACCCGTTACCAGTTGTGTTTGTACAAAGGCTACCGCAATCAGTACTGGCATGAACGTACCAGACGTTTTCAGGCCGATGATGACACGTAGGAACACAACAATCAGAGCACCGATAGGAATCAGCATGATGGTTTTAAACATCGCTTGCTCTTCTAACGGTAGGCTGTGAATTGAAAGGTTTAACAGTTGATCAGCAGAGACTTTACTATTGGTTGCTTCCGTTGGTGAAACCTCTTGAGCAATCATAGAGAAGTGAACTTTACTGTTCTGACCGCCAACAACATCCAGTAGAGAAACGTTTGATTCGTCCCAGATGAGTAGGTTTGGTTGAACTTGTTGTTCGCTTGATTCAGGAGAGAATAGAACCCACTCGTCGTTATCCCAGATCTGAATCATGTTTTGAATCGACTGACGACGACGACCATCTTCTAGCTCGATAACACCAACCACTTTGTTGTGTATTTTCGCCGCTGAAAGTAGCTTGTGTGTCGCTTCCACTTTGGTCATGTTGTTCAGAATCAGCGCTGAGTTTTGGCTGTCTGGATCATTAAGTGTTTTGATGAGCTCACGGGTAAAAGTGATATTGTCTGCAGAACGTTTCGTCGCTCTATCAATCAATGCAAGAGAAGCCGCTTCTTCAGGGCCGTCGAAGCTTGGTTGCGAGACTTCACCTTCTGGTGCGATAGCATCAACTTTTGCTTGGTTGTCGACTAGGAATTGTGTTTTGTAGTAGATGGTTTGAGGGCCATCTGCGTATCGAATAGACCACTCTGCGCGGCGACCTGATTCGGTATTCAAGTAAGAGATACCGTAACCCGGCGATGAAGCCGATTCGCCGATAAGTGTGTAGTTAGACTGAGTATGAGGAGCCGCTAAGGAAACTTTTGCTTCTTTGCCTACTGCGTTGAACTCGATGCGAGCTTCAACGTCCCAAACCTGTCTGGTTTCCCCTGGAGTCCAAGGTACACCGTAGGTCGTATGTCTGAACATACTCAGTGTTATACCTGCCACAATAAGCAGGAATATAGAGATATAAAATGGAATTCTTGACGTCATAGCTTACCCTACTATTGTTATTTAACTTCCGTTTGTACGTACTTTTTACTTACATCTACTAGCGCTATGTCTTTGATAAATTCGCGCCCTAGTAACACAGGGTGACTCATTTGAGAGCGATCCGCCAATGTAAATTGCGCTTTTTCATGGATTTTTCCAACTTTCACCCATAATTCGATCACAGCTCGACGTTCTGCTTGATCATTGGTTGATTGACGGATTTTTACATAACGTACAACAGGCGCTTCAATCCATTTCTGGTCTTCTTTAGCTTGGGCTTTGTCGTCTAGGTGAAATTTAACCCAGTTCTTGCCGTTACGTTCGAATTCTTTGATATCGACAGCGTTTAAAGAAGAGGTGGTTGCACCTGTATCAACACGAGCATCAAAGCTTTGCTTGATAGAGTCGATAAACACTTTTTCGATGCCGCCAAGGATAGTCGGTTGTGATATAGGAGCGATAGGAGCAACGGCAATAGCGACCGGTTCCTCTTCCTCTAGCTCTTCAATAACCTTGTGTTCCATGCTCGTTAGATGGGTATCTAATTGACTAGAAAGGGTAGTAATTTCGTCTTCTAAGCTTTCAATATAGTCACTTTGATTGCTTAGTTGCAGTTCAAGATTTTGAACCTTATTTGCGATGTTTGTCTCTGAGCGGGAAATAGCGTCGAGAGTTTCTTGGTGGTAGGTAGCACCATTTGTAAGAGTACAACCAGAGAGCAAACCAACCGCCACAATAGGCGATAATCGCTTAAACATAAAAAAACCTTTGAGAATTAGAGAATAGTTCAGACTATTTAGAAGTTTAGCCCACAAAAAAGGATGCGTGAAGCATCCTATTGTAAGAGTCTGGTCATATTGAATCGCAATGTGAGCGCTACGCCAATTATTGCTATTTGGAATAGCTCACTTATTAAACACAAGTCAATTTTTGTTCAATTCTTAAGCTAAGGAAGCAAGGTTCACCGCGAAATTAACAGTGGCTTTTTGACCATGCAAGCAATTGTTTTGCTGCCTTAATAGGCTTGTGCTTTATTTACTCAATATGCCACTGCTTTGTGGGCAGTAAATCTATGGCTTTGTTGCTACCAGAATCGCACGTCTCGGTGCAGGGTGACCTTCAACCGTTTTACTTGGATCGTTCGGATCGAGGTAATCTGGAAGAGAGTTGTGTGTCATCCATTCTGTGGTGCGTTGTTCACCAATTGTCGTGACATTTTCGTCAACGATTCGTACGTCTTCAAAACCAACTTGTTCTAGCCAGCGTTTCAGTGCGCGAGCTGAAGGGAAGAAGTAGACGTTTCTCATTTGCGCGTAACGGTCAACCGGAACTAATACTGCGTTCTCATCGCCTTCAATCACCAAGGTTTCAAGAACCAGTTCACCGCCAGACACCAATTGGTCTTTCAGTTGAATCAAGTGGTCCAGTGGTGAACGACGATGGTAAAGCACGCCCATGCTGAATACCGTGTCGTAGGCTTCTAGCTTTGGGAGCTGCTCAATACCTAGAGGTAATAGGTGAGCTCGTTGGTCATCGCCCATCAACTTACGAATTGCTTCAAACTGAACCAAGAATAGGTGGGAAGGATCGATACCAACCGTTAAGCGAGCACCTTCACCCAGCATGCGCCACATGTGGTAACCATTGCCACAACCTACATCGAGAACCGAACGGTTTTTTAATGGAGATATATGTGGAAGCACACGATCCCATTTCCAGTCACTGCGCCACTCTGTATCGATATGGATGTCGTGAACCGTATAAGGACCTTTTCTCCACGGGTGGAAAGTCTTCAATAAGCTTTCTAGCTTTTTCAGTTCGCCTGTGTGGTATGGCGTAGAACTACCAATCGTCACTGAATTTTTCAGGTCAACTTGATCTGGCACGTCTTGTGGAATCTTGTTTAGTGCACGTAGCCAGCGGTCAAAGTCACCGTGCTCTGCATTTTGCCAATCGGTCAGTTGCTGTGGCAGGACATTTAGCCACGGCTGAAGGCGAGTATCTTGGGCAATAAGTTGATAAAAATTGGCAAAATTAAACATAGGTTTTCACTGAGTTGGTGGTGTAGAAATTAAATTTGTCACTTCATTAAGAGTGTGGACAAACATGCTAGGGAATCTCGTTTATCGTGTTTGATAAGAGATCCCCAATTCGTTTGTTCCTCGCTCTTGAGGATGACATTTTAGTACGTGCTAACGGTGTCGCGACGGTTACGTAATCTAAAATGTTTACTTTATCGCGAACATTGAACCAAAGTTGAAACATTGGAACCAGACTTCGCTGCTTGAGAAGCCAATCTTATCAAATCGCTCTCTGTGAACAGGGATCGAATCCGGGCGCATCACGTTTTCAATTGCGCTACGTTTCTGACTTACTTCTAGCTCGCTGTACCCGTTAGCACGTTTGAAATCATGGTGCAGGTCGATAAGCAGTTCATTTGAGCTTTCATCTTCGAATACGTATTTTTCTGACAGGATTAAGATCCCGCCTGGGCGCAAGCCAGCATGAATTTTCTCAAGCAGAGCGTATCGATCGTCTGGAGAAAGAAATTGCAGCGTAAAGTTAAGCACCACAACAGAAGCGTCTTTGATTTCCACTTCACGGATGTCGGCTTCAATCACTTCTACCGGTGTGTCACTGCGGTAAGCATTAACGTGCAATTTGCAGCGCTCAACCATGGCTTCTGAATTATCGATCGCGAAAATCGTGCAGCCTTCTTGCTGAATGTGACGACGCATAGAAAGTGTCGCAGCACCAAGCGAGCAGCCAAGGTCGTAAATATTTGAGTGTGGCTTTACAAAGCGCTCAGCCAGCATGCCGATTGCAGAGATGATATTGCTATAGCCAGGCACCGAACGTTGAATCATATCCGGAAATACTTCAGCAACCCTTGCATCAAAGGTGAAGTCTCCAATTTTATCAATAGGAGCGGAAAAGATATTGTCTGTGTTGCTCATAGCATTTTCTCTCGACAGTCAGCGTAATTGGCACAAAATTCGTACCAAATAAAAGGGGGCGTATTTTACGTAAAAAAAACGCCACTGTCACGAAAACTGAGATTTAGCTCAAGGTTCGAAGCTACTTACAAGTGAGAGGTTAAAACATCGAGATTTGGTGATTGCCTTTTTGAGCTGGAAACTGAGCCAGTTCGGGCAGTAATAATGATGTATTTTCAGAGACTTGCTTTTGTAGCCTCTTATAAATAGCAATCGCAAGTTCAGGTGCGTGGTTATTGTCTGGGGTGTGGATCATTAAATAGGGCTGCTTGCCTTCATTAAGCCAGTTTGGGATTTTGGCAAACCAAGGCTTAAAAAACTCAATATTAGGTTCTTGGTCTGGGTGACCAATAAATCGAATCATCGGGTTATTGGCGGTAGCAATTGCATGAACAGGAACACGCGGTTTTTTCTGATGCGCATCGATCACCGCTTCTGTGGTGGGTGGCGCAGAGAAAACGGGGCGGCTGTCCATAATGATGCGATTGATGCCTTCCTCAACCAGCCATTGGTTGAAGCGTTTTTCCGCATCGCCCTTATCAAAGAAACCTAAGTGTCGAACTTCGACGCCAAGCTGCATATCTTTTGGGAATAAGGTGCAAAACTTTTGTAGGGCAGGCAGCATGCTGGGCTCAAAACTGTGCGGCAGCTGAATCGTCCATTGACCAATACGGTCATGCAGTGGCGACATCGTCATCAAGAACTCTTTGAGTTCGGCTTGGCAGTGTCTCAGTTGTTGCTGGTGGGTGATGAATTTGGGCAATTTGAAGGTGAACTTGAAATCATCGTGACTGGCGGCTTTCCAATTGTGAACGGTAGACATACTTGGCGTAGCGTAAAAGGTGGTGTTGCCCTCAACGGTATGGAAAACTTGGGTGTATTTTTCCAAGCGTTCGGCAGGCTTGGTGCCTTTACCGTAGAACTGACTTTGCCACTCAGAATGAGACCACATAGTTAATCCAAGTCTTAGAGGTAAAGTTTCTGTTGTTATTACACGATTATCCATCTATTACACCGTTATCCATCACGCCATCAGTCATTACAAAAAGTTTTTGGGTTGAAACGAAAATCTACTTTACGAGAGTTTTGCTGATTAAGGTACTTTCGAGATATAATTATCGCAATTTTTTCGGTTTTGATGAATCTTTGCGCACTTGATGGGCTAAAAAGCAGCAAAGCCAGATAAAACACAATAAATTCGAATGTGGAAGGTCGATTTTAAGCGAGTTTCCGCGTATAAATGTTCCTTTGCTCTGTTGTGTGGAATGACCACTGACAGCTTGGAAATTAGTAAATAATTAAGAGATTGGGAAATTCATTATGCGTACCCATTACTGTGGTAACCTGAACAAGTCCCTGGCGGGACAAACTGTAGAATTGTGCGGCTGGGTAAACCGTCGCCGTGATTTAGGCGGTCTTATCTTTATTGATATGCGTGATCGTGAAGGCATCGTTCAGGTTGTTGTCGATCCAGATATGAAAGATATCTTCCCGATCGCTAACCAACTGCGTAATGAATTCTGTATCAAGTTTACTGGTGAAGTACGAGTTCGTCCGGACAGCCAAGTAAATAAAGACATGGCTACTGGTGAAGTAGAACTTTACGCGACGGGTCTAGAGATCATTAACCGTTCAGAAGCGCTTCCACTAGACTTCAACCAAACGAACTCTGAAGAGCAGCGTCTTAAGTACCGTTACATCGATCTTCGTCGTCCAGAAATGAGCGACCGTATTAAGCTTCGTGCACGTGCTTCTAGCTTCGTTCGTCGTTTCCTAGATGAGAACTTATTCCTAGACATCGAAACGCCAGTACTAACGAAAGCGACACCAGAAGGTGCTCGTGACTACCTAGTACCAAGCCGTGTTCACAAAGGTAGCTTCTACGCACTTCCTCAATCTCCTCAGCTTTTCAAGCAACTGCTGATGATGTCTGGTTTTGACCGTTACTACCAAATCGTTAAATGTTTCCGTGATGAAGATTTACGTGCTGACCGTCAGCCTGAATTTACTCAAATCGATATCGAAACATCTTTCATGACTTCTCAAGAAGTACGTAACGTGACTGAGAAGCTTGTTCACGATATGTGGAAAGAACTTCTAGATGTTGAACTAGGTCAATTCCCAGTAATGCCTTTCTCTGAAGCGATTCGTCGTTTCGGTTCTGATAAGCCAGATCTACGTAACCCACTAGAGCTAGTGGACGTTGCTGACTTGGTTAAAGATGTTGAATTCAAGGTATTCTCTGGCCCAGCTAACGACGAAAAAGGTCGCGTAGCAGTTATCCGTGTTCCAGGTGGTGCTAAGCTAACTCGTAAGCAAATCGACGGCTACGCTGAACACGTAAACATCTACGGCGCGAAAGGCCTAGCTTGGATGAAGGTTAACGACCGTGCTGCAGGCATGGAAGGTATTCAATCTCCAGTTGCTAAATTCCTAAGCGAAGACGTAATCAACGGTATTCTAGATCGTACTCAAGCTGAATCTGGCGATATCATTCTGTTCGGCGCAGACAAAGCGGGCATCGTTGCTGAAGCAATGGGCGCACTTCGTCTTAAACTAGGTACGGATCTAGAGCTAACAGACACATCTGCATGGGCTCCACTGTGGGTTGTTGACTTCCCAATGTTCGAAGAAGACGGCGAAGGTAACCTACACGCAATGCACCACCCATTCACATCACCACTAGGTGTGAACGCGGAAGAGCTAAAAGCGAACCCAGCAGCAGCAAATTCTGATGCATACGACATGGTAATCAACGGCTACGAAGTAGGCGGCGGTTCTGTACGTATCCACAACGCAGAAATGCAAACAGCGGTATTTGGTATCCTAGGTATCGAAGCACAAGAGCAACAAGAGAAGTTCGGCTTCCTACTTGAAGCGCTTAAGTACGGCACGCCACCGCACGCTGGTCTAGCATTCGGTCTTGACCGTCTAGCAATGCTGCTTTGTGGTACTGAGAACATCCGTGACGTTATCGCATTTCCGAAAACAACAGCTGCAGCATGTCTACTGACAGACGCGCCAAGCCTAGCGAACCCAGCATCACTGGAAGAGCTAGCAATCGCAGTTAAATTGGCAGAGAAAAAAGAGCAAGCGTAAGCCTGTTATCTTTTCTTGTTGATGAAGAGATCCTAGTTGATAGAGAGCTCTCAATTAATTAGCCAAGACTTGCCAGTAAATTAGAGAATGCCCGTTAATTTGACGGGCATTTTTTTTTGCGTTCGATATACTAAGCTCATAAAGCATGTATAAATAATCAGTATTGAAGTTATGTCTATTATCTTAGGAATTGACCCTGGCTCGCGTATTACCGGCTATGGCGTGATTCGTCAAAATGGTCGCCATCTATATTACTTAGGTAGCGGTTGTATTCGCACCTCTGAAAAAGAACTGCCGGGCCGACTCAAACAAATCTACGCCGGTGTGAGCGAAATCATCACTCAGTTTCAACCGGATGTGTTTGCGATAGAACAGGTCTTCATGGCGAAGAATGCGGATTCTGCACTTAAGCTGGGACAAGCGCGTGGCAGTGCGATAGTGGCAGCGGTAAATGCTGATCTCCCCGTTCATGAATATGCGGCTCGTCTAATCAAACAAGCGGTGACAGGCAATGGTGGTGCAGATAAGTCGATGGTTCAGAACATGGTGATGAGCATGCTTAAGTTACCCGCTAAACCACAGGCCGATGCTGCCGATGCTCTAGGCGTAGCGATCACTCACGCCAACACCAATAAAACTTTGGTAGCTCTTGCTGGTAAAGCGACAGGCGCGAGAAAAGGGCGCTACCGTTAATCCCATCCCTCTATTTTCTAATAGCTTGCATTACATGAGCCTTACGCCTCGTTTGGCTCAGTTCAAAACAATACGCCCCTAAATCCTTGATGAAATGAGATCTTTCGAACACAAACCAAATAATAACATTGCGCATCATTTAACATGTTATTAACATCGGTCAGAGGTCTAACAAGTTAATCAAGGATGATCACTGATGAACCCTATCAAGCTGTGGCGCGCGTTGTTTCTACCCAAAAGTAATGGGTGGAGTAACAACCAAGTCAGACAAGCCGATATCTTATTACTCTTTACCTTTATCGCCTTCTTTGTGGGTGTCTACAGCTTAATTAAATGGACAAAGCACGAAGAGCAACTTCTGATCACCACATCTGTATTCCTTATCGTGTTTGAACTGATCTCCGCACTGCTGTTGCGTGTTACCAGTAAACCCAGCCTTGCACTTAGCTTTGGTTTTGTCGGGATGGCAGTACACGCGTTGAACATCATCTACCAAAGCGGTGGTGTGGTGGCGTCAACACAGGCTTATTGGGTGCCTTTGCTAGTGGTCGCTTTTTTCTTGTCGGGAACTCGAATTGTCGCCCTTGTATGGAGTGGGTTAGTGATTGGCGTTTCTTTGGTGATGACTTCAGCTCATCTTGATGGCTTTGAATTTCCGCAGTTAGTACTTACTCCGGAAGCGGTGGTGGTTGAAACATGGTCTGGTGTGATCATGCCGCTGGTGGTGATTTGCATTGCTCAAGCGTTTACCGCTAAGCAAAAAGAGGTGGCAATTGAAATGGCAGAAGATGCGATCTCGGAAAGCCAACAGATTGCCAATCAAGCGACGCAAAGTGAAGGTCGACTTTCTATTGTCCTAGACCAAGCTAACTCAAACTCTGAAAGCTTACAGGGCGTATCTGTCCATTTAGATCAGCAGTCTCAAGACCTGCATGCTCAAGTTGAAGTGTTGAACATCAATTGCGAATCTCAGGCGAGTGCAGCAGAACAGATGAGCCAACAACTGCATCAAATGACTCAAGGCATCGAAGAATCTAATTCATTTGTGGGTGAGCTAAAAGAGCGCAGCGAAGCGGTCGGAATGAAAGCGCAAAAGAGCTCAGAATCACTAGAAGCCTCAACCAGTGCAATCAGCCAGATCATTCAAAGTAATCAAGAAATCATGAAAGTCGCTGATTTGATTACCTCGGTTGCCGAGCAAACCAACCTATTAGCACTCAATGCAGCTATAGAAGCGGCTCGTGCCGGTGAGCAAGGACGAGGTTTTGCGGTAGTTGCAGACCAAGTGAGAGAGCTATCGGCGAAAAGCAGCCATTCCGCGATAGAAATTCGAACCTTATTAGACCGAAGTAAAGAAGAAGTGGAACATGGCAGAGCCATCATTGAAACTACGGCCAATGAAATGAACGGCATTATCTCTGAGGTGCAAACCATCTCGACCGATGTTAATCAGCTCACCAATATTATGGCGATGCAGATGAGCTCATTGAAAGAACTCGATCTCGCCAGTTCAGAAGTGGCGCAGAGCGTTGCAGAAACCAAATCCGTGTCAAGTTTAGTCGCTAATTATGGTTCTGAACTGACCGGGCATGTCACCTCAGTAAAAGAACTGGTCGAAAGCTTAAACAGCGTGGTTTCCCAAGCTAAGCAAGCTTAAATAAATCATCCTAATAAACACAAAGAACTGGATAAGCATCCAGTTCTTTTATATTCTGTCCCTCAAATTATATTCCATCAAGAGAGTGAATTGTGATCGGACGTCTACGCGGTACATTAATAGAAAAACAGCCACCAGAATTACTAATCGAAGTGAGTGGCGTTGGCTATGAAGTTCAAATGCCAATGAGCTGTTTTTATGAATTACCAAACGTGGGCGAAGAGGCAATCATCTACACGCACTTTGTTGTACGTGAAGATGCGCAGCTACTTTATGGTTTTAACACGGTTAAAGAGCGTGCGCTGTTCCGTGAAGTTATCAAAGCAAACGGTGTGGGCCCTAAGCTTGGCCTTGGCATTCTTTCAGGCATGACAGCTAGTCAATTTGTGCAGAGTGTTGAGCGTGAAGACATCTCGACGCTGGTTAAACTTCCGGGTGTGGGTAAGAAAACCGCTGAACGTCTGGTTGTTGAAATGAAAGACCGCCTGAAAGGGTGGGGCGCGGGTGACTTGTTTACTCCAGCGACAGATGCAGCTCCGATTGATTCTATGCCAACCGTTCACGACGCGGAAGAAGAAGCGGTAAGTGCGCTACTTGCATTAGGCTACAAGCCGACTCAAGCTTCCAAGGTGGTTTCTCAAGTGGCTAAAGATGGCATGACCAGCGAACGGTTGATTCGCGAAGCTCTGAAATCGATGGTTTAATACCCAATATACTTGTTCGACAAAATAGACTCATTCACTTTGCCTTTACACAGAGTCAAGAAGCGCAGAGTCAACAAGAGCATAGTTAGGAATAGCAGAATTTATGATTGAAGCCGATCGCCTTATTGCACCGGATAACCCAGTATTCAAAGATGAAGATGTCATTGATCGTGCAATACGCCCTAAAGCACTGGCTGACTATCAAGGTCAGGATCACGTTCGTGGCCAGATGGAGATTTTCATCAAAGCGGCACAACTGCGTAACGAGGCGCTCGACCATCTGTTGATATTTGGCCCTCCAGGCTTGGGTAAAACCACGTTGGCGAACATTGTTGCCAATGAGATGGATGTCAACATTCGTACGACTTCAGGCCCTGTTCTAGAAAAAGCAGGCGACCTAGCGGCGTTACTGACCAATCTCGAAGAAAATGATGTCCTGTTCATTGATGAGATTCACCGTTTAAGCCCTGTGGTTGAAGAGGTGTTGTACCCTGCAATGGAAGACTACCAATTAGATATCATGATTGGTGAAGGCCCAGCGGCACGCTCTATCAAGATTGACCTTCCTCCTTTTACTTTGATTGGCGCAACCACTCGTGCTGGCTCACTGACATCGCCGTTACGTGACCGTTTTGGTATTACTCAGCGTCTTGAGTACTACAAGGTTGAAGATCTACAAAACATCGTTCAGCGCAGTGCAGATTGCCTTGGTCTTTCTATGGAGTCCGAAGGGGCGCTAGAAGTTGCTCGCCGAGCTCGTGGTACGCCACGTATTGCTAACCGTCTACTGCGCCGTGTTCGTGATTATGCGGAAGTAAAAGGCGACGGGCATATTTGTCCGGAGGTTGCTGACAAAGCGCTAAACATGTTGGATGTCGATGCTAAAGGTTTCGACTACATGGATAGAAAGCTTCTGCTGGCGATTATGGAGAAGTTTGGTGGTGGTCCGGTAGGTATCGACAACATGGCTGCCGCGATTGGTGAAGAGAGAGACACTATTGAAGATGTGTTAGAACCTTACTTGATTCAACAAGGTTACCTACAAAGGACGCCAAGAGGTCGAATCGCGACCGACAGAGCGTATTTACACTTTGGAATAGATAAACCCTCCAATCGTTAAATTATTCATTTTTAAAGATCCCAGTTGCATAAGCGCTGGGGTTTTTTGCTTTTTACTGAATAACAACTCTTTGAGCGAGTCGATAAAAAGATCGAAAAGGGAGCTTCAAAAATGGAAACTTTGATTTCAGGTTTGATTTAGATAACAGGAAATGAAATAAGTTGTCATATTTTTTGTTAATACTTTATAGGTAGTTGTAATTCGGATGTTGAGGCGGTGCTGAGCATTTGTCACAGATATCATGCGCTGTTATTAAGACAAGCATAATTGGTGTGATTTTAATCATAATTGTACAAAAATAACTCTAATTTGCTCGAATAAATTTGATACAAATCAACGCAGGGTTCTCCCATAAACCTTTTGAAACATACTGATTTTACCAGTAATATTAGCGCCAGCTATATTAGCTCATGCTTAACAATAATCTAACTATAACGGTACGTTTTTGCTACAAATTTCAACTTGTAATAACAATTACACAAATTGTTTTAACATGGATTTTTGCGGTGAATAATCACACAAGTGTCATTCAGCCGACACAAAGGAGTTACCATGATTGATGTTGTTGATCTGTCGCGATTGCAGTTTGCATTTACAGCGATGTATCACTTCCTATTTGTTCCACTGACTTTAGGTATGGCATTTCTACTTGCCATTATGGAGTCAGTTTATGTAATGACTGGCAAGCAAATTTACAAGGACATGACCAAGTTCTGGGGTAAATTGTTTGGTATTAACTTTGCTCTTGGTGTAGCGACAGGCTTAACCATGGAGTTCCAGTTTGGTACTAACTGGTCTTACTATTCTCACTATGTTGGCGACATTTTTGGTGCTCCGCTAGCTATCGAAGCGCTTGTTGCATTCTTCCTAGAGTCTACTTTTGTTGGCCTATTCTTCTTCGGTTGGGACAGACTGTCAAAGCGTCAGCACTTAGCGGTAACTTGGTTAGTAGCACTTGGCTCTAACTTCTCTGCGCTTTGGATCTTGGTAGCAAACGGCTGGATGCAAAACCCAGTGGGTGCGGAATTTAACTTTGAAACTATGCGTATGGAAATGGTGAGCTTCGCTGAAGTTGTACTAAACCCAGTAGCACAAGTTAAATTCGTACACACAGTAGCGTCTGGTTACACAACGGGTGCAATGTTCATCCTTGGTATCAGCTCATACTACATTCTTAAAGGTCGTGACCTTGCCTTTGCTCGTCGTTCTTTCGCGATTGCAGCGTCTTTCGGTATGGCGGCGATCTTGTCAGTAATCGTACTAGGTGATGAATCTGGTTACGAGCTTGGTGAAGTTCAAAAAGTGAAGCTCGCTGCTGTAGAAGCGGAATGGCACACTGAAGAAGCACCAGCAGCATTTACTGTTTTTGGTATTCCGAACCAAGAGACAATGAATACTGACTACGCAATTAAAATTCCTTACGTAATGGGTATCATCGCAACGCGTTCGCTTGATACTGAAGTAACGGGCCTACGTGACCTACGTGATGACCACGTTGATCGTATCCGTACTGGTATGTACGCGTACGAGCTGCTTGAAAAGCTACGTGCAGGCGATAAGTCTGAAGAAAACATGGCTGCGTTCGACGAAGTGAAAGGTGACCTAGGTTACGGCTTGCTTCTTAAGCGCTACACAGACGACGTTGTTGATGCAACTGAAGACCAAATCCAAATGGCTGCGGATGATTCTATCCCAACAGTTTGGCCTCTATTCTGGTCATTCCGTCTGATGGTTGCTTGTGGCTTCATCATGCTGTTTGTATTCGGTGCTGCGTTTGTTCAAACGTGTCGTCAGAAAATCGAACAGAAACCATGGGTACTTAAAGCTGCGCTATTCTCAATCCCACTTCCTTGGATTGCGATTGAAGCAGGTTGGTTCGTTGCTGAGTTTGGTCGTCAACCATGGGCGGTTGGTGAAATCCTACCGGTTAACGTTGCTGCATCAGCACTGACTATTGAACAGCTTTGGACTTCTCTATTCGCTATCCTGGCACTTTACACAGTGTTCTTGATTGCTGAAGTTTACCTAATGCTGAAATTCGCACGTAAAGGTCCAAGTAGCTTGAAGACAGGCCGTTACCACTTCGAACAAAACGATAACTCTGTTGAAGACAAAGTTAGCCGTTCAGTTGAAGTATAAGTGAGGGAATATTATGTTTGATTACGAAAGCTTACGACTTATTTGGTGGGTATTGATCGGTGTTCTACTGGTTGGTTTCGCCGTAACTGATGGCTTTGATATGGGTGTTGCCGCTCTGTCACCTGTTATCGGTAAGAGCGACACTGAACGTCGTATTATGCTAAACACGATTGCCCCTCACTGGGATGGTAACCAAGTTTGGCTTATCACTGCGGGTGGTGCATTGTTTGCTGCATGGCCACTGGTTTACGCGACGTCTTTCTCTGGTTTTTACTTCGCAATGTACGTAACGCTAGCTGCACTTTGGTTACGTCCACTTGCTCTTGACTACCGTTCAAAGATCGAAGATCCAAAATGGCGCAAAACTTGGGACTACGCACTTTGCTTTAGTGGCGCAGTACCACCAATCATTTTCGGTGTGGCATTTGGTAACCTACTACAAGGTGTTCCATTTGAACTGAACGAATTTATGATGTCTAAGTACCATGGTACGTTCTTCGCTCTGCTTAACCCATTTGCATTGCTTTGTGGTGTGTTGGCTCTGATGTTGTTCGTGATGCAAGGTGCAACATGGCTTCAAATGAAGACAACAGAAGCGCTGCACGCTCGTGCTCGTAACGTTGCTCAGATCACTGGCCTAATTGCTATTGCTCTATTCGTTATTGGTGGTTTCTGGGTTCAATCTATCGAAGGCTATGTAATTACGAGCACTATCGATACGTTTGCTGACTCAAACCCACTAAACAAAGAAGTATCACTTCAAGTGGGTGCTTGGATGACAAACTTCGAAACTTATCCAGCAATGTGGGCTGCGCCGATCCTTGGTGTAGCAATGCCACTGCTTGCTGTGATTGCATCTCGCTTTGAGCGTGGTGGTTTCGCATTCTTGTTCTCAAGCCTATCGAACGCTGGTGTTATTCTAACGGCTGGTTTTGCAATGTTCCCATTCGTAATGCCATCAAGCCTGAACCCTAACCAAAGCTTGACTATGTGGGATTCAACAGCGAGTGAGCTAACGCTTGGTCTTATGACTGTCGTTGCGGCGGTAATGGTTCCTGTGATTCTTGGCTACACAACTTGGACATACTACAAAATGTTCGGTCGTCTAGATAAGAAACACATCGAAGATAACGACGTTTCAGCTTACTAAGCTAGAAGTTAAATAACTTAGGAGAAATTTTATGTGGTATTTCGCATGGATTTTGGGTGTACTTCTAGCATGTGCATTCGGCATCATCAATGCTCTATGGCTAGAGCATTCAGAAATGATGGACAAAGACAGTGAGTAATCTCGCAGAGCAAATCGCTAAGCTGCATCAACCAATGGATAAGACTCTGTTTAGAGCCTTAGCCCTAGTATTGGGTTTCATGCATGTGGGTTTAGTGATGTGGGATCCTGAAGCGTATGCGACAAGCATCGGTGGCTTTAACGCGATCATCGGACCAATGTTTATTTGGGCAGTATGCTCAAGCATGGTTTACGGTATCGGATTTAAGCCAAGAGCTTGGATGTGGCAGCTACTGTTTAGCCCATATGTTTCACTCACAATTTTGCTCTACCTAACGGTGCTGCGCCTTCTATAAAAGGCAAAGGATTTAGGTTCATAACAACGTGAGCCTTTATACTTGTTGGGTTTTTAGCCAAAAAGAGGTCATCTTATACAGATGGCCTTTTTTTTCGTCTCTCAAATCAAAAAATTCACAGCGATATACTATTAATGATAAGGAGTTAGGTTATAGTGAGATCTTTATCGTTTTGGATTGTGGTAGCAAATTGCAGGGATTATCTAAGCTATTTACGTGGCCAGTGACTGTGTATTACGAAGACACCGATGCGGGTGGCGTTGTATACCATTCAAACTATCTTAAGTTTTTCGAACGCGCTCGAACTGAGATGTTGCGCTCAATTGGCGTTTCTCAGCAAGTATTGTTAGAACAAAACATCGGTTTTGTAGTCCGACATATGGACATTGATTTTATTCAAGGCGCGCGTCTTGATGATTCTTTACAAGTCATTACAAATATTTACGAGTTGAAGCGAGCTACCTTGGTCTTCTGTCAAGAGATCGTAAATCCTGATGGCAAGGCATTGTGTAAAGCAATGGTTAAGGTAGCATGTATCGATAATCAAAAAATGAAACCCAAAGCAATGCCAACATTTATTCTCACGGAGCTAACGAATAGTGACTGCTGAAATCTCAATCTTAGGCCTAATTTTAGAAGCTAGTTTACTAGTTAAGATGGTCATGCTGACTCTTATGGGCATGTCTGTTGTTTCTTGGGCGATGATCATAAAAAGAAGTAAAGTGTTATCTCAAGCTTCTAAACAAACAGAAGTGTTTGAAGACAAATTTTGGTCAGGCGTTGATCTTGCAAAACTGTACCAAGAGAGCAACAAACGCAAAGACGAGCTTTCTGGTACTGAAGAAATTTTCTACGCAGGCTTTACTGAGTTCGCTCGCCTTCGTAAATCGAATGCAACATCACCTGACTTCATTATGGAAGGCACTGGCCGTGCGATGCGCGTTGCCGTTGCTCGTGAGGTTGATGAACTAGAAACTAACTTACCTTTCTTGGCGACCGTTGGCTCTATCAGCCCATACATCGGCCTATTTGGTACGGTTTGGGGCATCATGCACTCATTCATCGCATTAGGTGAAGTGAAGCAAGCGACGCTCGCAATGGTTGCTCCTGGTATTGCAGAAGCACTGATCGCAACAGCAATGGGTCTATTCGCTGCGATTCCAGCGGTAATGGCGTACAACCGCTTCAGCAGCCGAGTAGGCAAGCTAGAACACAACTACGCGACTTTCTCTGAAGAGTTTCACAGTATCCTTCACCGTCAAGCGATGGCTGGCAGGGAATAATAGATGGCTGGATACCAACCTAAAAAACGCAAAATGACAGCAGAGATTAACGTTGTACCTTACATCGACGTTATGCTTGTTTTGCTGATCATTTTTATGGTGACTTCGCCGTTTGTTACTCAAGGCGTTGACGTTGAATTGCCTCAGGCTTCAACGGCTAAATCGGCACAAGACCTACTGGGTGACGACAATGCAAGTTTCATCATCGTTGAAGTGAACAAAGACGGTGAACTTGGCTTGAGCGTTAATGACGAAGAAGTACAGCGTGGCTTATCAATGGAAGATATTATCGTCCGTGTGAAAGCCGAGTTGTCTCTGAAGCCAAACTCTCCAGTGGCGGTTGGTGGTGATGCCGCAACGCCATACGCTGAAGTGGTTTTATTACTTGATGAATTAAGCCGTGCAGGTGTGCCAAAGGTTGGCCTTTTAACGGATATAAGGGAATAGCTCCGTAGCATTCATGAAAGCGAATAATAAAAAATCCAATAATTTCAGATCACCGCTTCTTATTTCTCTTGGGCTGCACGTCATTTTATTCGTTGCGCTCATTTGGGGGGCGGATTTCACGATGTCAGAGCCAAAGCCTACAGGGCAGATGGTTCAAGCAGTGGTGATTGATCCTCAGTTGGTTCGCCAGCAAGCTCAACAGATTCGTCAACAAAGAGAAGCGGCAAGCAAGAAAGAGCAAGAGCGTCTTGACAAACTAAGACGTGAAAGCGAACGACTTGAAAAGAATCGTAAAGCTGAAGAAGAAAATATTCGCAAGCTAAAAGAACAGCAAGTGAAAGAAGCTAAAGCAACTCGTGAAGCTGAAAAGCGTCGAGTTGAGAAAGAGAAACAACGCAAAGCTGAAGAAGCGCGTTTACAGCAAGAGCAAAAGAAAGCCGCTAAAGCCGAAGCTGACCGTAAGCTAAAAGAAGCTGCGTTAGTGAAAGCCGAGAACGAGCGTAAAGCCAAAGAAGCGGCAATCGCAAAAGCTGAACAAGAACGCGTGGCAAAAGAAAAAGCAGCGAAAGAGGCAGCAGACAAAGCTCGTAAAGAGAAAGAAGCCGCTGAACTCGCGGAAAAGCAACGCATAGCGAAAGAGAAAGAAGCGGCAGCCGCAGCAGAGAAAGCCCGTAAGGCAAAAGAAGCTGCAGCAAAAGCAGAAAAAGAGCGTAAACAACAAGAAGCCGCATTGAACGATATCTTTGCTGGGCTTGAAACGGAAGCGACTCAAAACTCTTCAGCAAGACAACAATTTATCACTGATGAAGCGCAACGTTACGGGGCTATCTATACCCAACTGATTCAACAGAACCTGTTGTTAGAAGACAGCTATCGAGGACGCTCATGTCGAGTGAACCTTAAGCTGATTCCAACGGGCTCTAACGCGATATTGGGTAGTTTGAGTATCTTAGATGGCGATAGCCGTTTATGTGCAGCAACCAAGCGTGCGGTGGCACAAGTACAATCTTACCCGTTGCCTAAAGACCCAGACATTGTGAACTCACTGAAAGACATTAACTTAACTGTATCACCAGAGTAAAAGGACGAACTTGTGTTAAAGAAACTATTACTGAGTTTTGTTTTCTTAATAGCTACAAGCAGCCAGTTTGCACATGCAGCGCTGGAGCTGGTTATTACAGACGGTATTAACTCTGCAAGACCTATCGCTATTGTACCTTTCCGTTGGGAAGGCTCAGAGCCATTGCCACACGATGTATCAGCGGTTATCGCTTCTGACTTACAGCGCAGTGGTAAATTCAGCCCAGTTGCGACAAGCAAAATGCCTCAAACGCCTTACAGCGAAACTGAGGTTAACTTTGATGCTTGGACTAACCTAGGTGTTGACTCATTGCTTACCGGTAGTATCACTAAAAATGCCGAAGGGCAGTATGTGGTGAATTACCAATTGATCGATATTGTTCGTGGTCAACTGACCAAAGGACAAAGTCGTGCGCTGAGTGATGAAGGCCAATTAGTGCTTTCTAAAGATCACGTTCTATTCAATAAGAAGGCTACGGTTCCTGGTAATCGCTTGAGAGAGTACGCACACCGTATCTCAGACCTAGTGTATGAAGAGCTAACTGGTGAGAAAGGCGCGTTCTTAACTCGTATCTCTTACGTGGTAGTGAACGATAAAGACAAGTACCCGTATCAACTTCGTGTTGCTGACTACGATGGCTTTAACGAGCGTTTAGTACTTCGTTCTAAGCAGCCTCTCATGTCTCCAGCATGGTCACCAGACGGCAAAAAGCTAGCTTATGTGAGCTTCCAGAATGGCCAAGCTGAAATATTCATCATGAATATTTACACGGGTGAACGTGAGAAAGTGACGTCATACCCTCGTCACAATGGTGCGCCAAGATTCTCGCCAGATGGTAAAACATTGGCATTGGTATTGTCGAAAACGGGCAGCCTTCAGGTGTACACACTTGACCTTGCTAGCCGTAAGCTGACTCAAATTACCCGCGGCCGTTCGAATAATACTGAACCATTCTGGCACCCAGATGGCAAGTCTCTTATTTTCACATCGGATCGTGGTGGTAAACCACAGATTTATAATGTAAATTTGTCCAATAATTCGACTTCTCGTATTACTTGGCAAGGTAGCCAAAACTTAGGTGGCCAGATCACTCCTGATGGTCGATTCATGATCATGGTGAATCGCAGCAACTCAGGTTTTAACTTGGCTAAGCAAGATTTGGAAACCGGTGCGGTTCAGGTACTAACAAAAACATTGTTAGATGAGTCTCCAAGTATTGCACCGAATGGAGGTATGGTTATCTATAGCTCTATTTACAACAAAACAAATGTACTATCGATGGTTTCTATCGATGGACGTTTTAAAGCTAGATTACCGGCAACTAGCGGACGCGTAAGAGCGCCTGCATGGTCACCGTTCCTCTAGGGAAATTACATATTCTTTTAGCTATTGATAGTGTTAACTATTGTGGCATTTAACTATCTATAGCACTCTTAGTCGCTGTAGAAACTAAGTTTGATAACGTAAGGAAAAAAAGATGCAACTTAACAAAGTTCTTAAAGGCTTGATGATTGCACTACCAGTGATGGCAGTAACGGCATGTAGCTCAACTGATGAAGCAACATCTGCAACATCTGGTACTGAAAGCAACCAAACAACTTCAGGTTCAGAAGGCAATGTAGACACAACTGTTGTAACGCCAATTGACGCTAACGGTCAACTGTCTGAGCAAGAGCTTAAAGAGCAAGCGCTACGTGAAACTCAAACAATCTACTTCGCATTCGATAACTCTACTATCGCTGGCGATTACGAAGAAATGCTAGCAGCTCACGCAGCATACCTAGTTAAGAACGTTGACATGAACGTTACTATCGAAGGTCACGCTGATGAGCGCGGTACTCCTGAGTACAACATCGCACTTGGCGAGCGTCGTGCACAAGCTGTAGCGAAATACCTACAAGCTCTAGGTGTTCAAGCTGACCAAATCTCTATCGTAAGCTACGGTGAAGAGAAGCCACTTCTTCTAGGTCAATCTGAAGATGTGTACGCTAAAAACCGTCGCGCAGTACTAGTTTACTAATTTTAGTAGACTATATAATTGAGGAATTGCCTCATGTTCAGTAACACAAAGCGAGTCATTTTGCTTTCGTTACTGGCAAGTGCAGCGAACACCGCGTTCGCTGCACCAGCTCCAGTATCCGATCTCAATAGTACCGCAACCAATTCATCATCTTCCTCTCGATCAGCATCTAACGAATCAGATATTGAGCGTTTAGAGCGCCTGCTTCAAAATCGCAATCTCGTTCAGCTTCAAATGCAACAGCAAATCGACGACATGGCACTGGAGATCAGTGAACTTCGTGGTGATCTGGAACGAAACAGCTACGATATGAAGCAAATGCTAGAGCGTCAGCGTGAACTGTTCATTGAACTGGATCGCGTAAGAGGCGAGGTGAAAGCAGCAGGAACAGCAACGGTAGCAGTGGCGGCGAGCGAAGGCTCTAAAGACGCTTCTGGTACGTTCAGTACTGATGTGGATGAGCAAACTGCTTATCAAAATGCTGTAGATATGATTCTAAAGCAACGAGACTACACGGGTGCTATCGCTGCATTCCAAAAGTTTCAAAAAGACTTCCCAGATTCTACCTTCACACCTAACTCACATTACTGGTTAGGTCAGCTTTATTTCGCTAAGAAGCAAGATAAAGAAGCCGTGAAGAGCTTCGCTGCTGTTGTGTCGTACAAAGACTCAAACAAGCGAGCAGATGCACTGGTTAAGCTTGGTGACATAGCAGCGCGCAACAACAACGCGACGCAAGCTAAGAAATATTACCAACAAGTCGTAACCGAGCACCCAAACAGTGCTTCGGCTAAAGTGGCCAAAACCCACTTATAACCAAAATAGGGGTGCTTAGGCGCCTCTTTTTTATACCTGTTCACTTCCGTTTAGTGTTTACTTCTCTTGCTAGTGATGACAACACATCGCCTTGTTTATGCGTTTTAAGCATTAGCTAGTCACCGCTTGCAACCAATCCTTTTTGATCCCAATCGCTGTCCTGTGTAGAATACTCTAATTCTCGGAAGAAGTTGCGTAGAGCAAGAGCAATGAGTCATATACTAGATAAAATCGATACAGTTTACCCGTTTCCGCCTAAGCCAGTTCCATTGAGCGATGCTCAGAAACAGGCCCACATCGCAAACATCAAAAAACTACTTCAAGAAAAAGATGCAGTTCTAATTGCACACTACTACACCGATCCTGAAATTCAGGCTCTGGCAGAAGAAACTGGCGGTTTCGTTGGCGATTCATTAGAAATGGCTAAATTCGGTAACCGTCATTCAGCAAGCACTTTGATCATCGCTGGTGTTCGTTTCATGGGTGAGTCTGCAAAGATTCTTACTCCTGAAAAACGCATTCTAATGCCAACACTCGAAGCTGAATGTTCGCTTGATCTTGGTTGTCCGGCTGACAAATTTACAGAATTTTGTGATGCTCACCCTGACCACACCGTGGTTGTATACGCGAACACTTCAGCGGCTGTCAAAGCTCGTGCAGACTGGGTGGTTACGTCGAGCATCGCTTTAGAAATCGTTGAAAGCCTAGACGCTGAAGGCAAACCTATTATTTGGGGCCCAGACCGTCACCTAGGTTCTTACATCGCAAATCAAACCGGCGCTGACATGTTGCTTTGGCAAGGTGAGTGTATCGTTCATGATGAGTTCTCAGCTGATGCTTTGAAAAAAATGAAATCGGTATACCCAGAAGCGGCTATTTTGGTACACCCAGAATCACCAGCAAGCGTGGTTGAACTGGCTGATGCTGTAGGCTCAACAAGCCAGCTGATCAAGAAAGCAAAAGAGCTGCCTCATCCACAGATGATTGTGGCGACAGACAAAGGTATCTTCTTCAAGATGCAGCAATTGGTTCCTGAAAAAGAGCTGATTGAAGCGCCGACAGCGGGTGCTGGTGCAACGTGTCGTAGCTGTGCACACTGTCCTTGGATGGCAATGAACGGCCTTGAAGCGATTGAAAACGCACTTGAGAATGGTGGTGAGCAACACGAAATCTTCGTTTCTGACGAATTACGCGTGAAGTCTCTTATTCCTTTGAACCGCATGCTAGATTTCGCAGAGCAGTTAAATGTGCAGGTAAAAGGTAACGCGTAAGTCGTTCTTTTATCTAATCAACAAAAAAACCAGCCAATAGTGCTGGTTTTTTTGTGCCTGAGTATAGGCCGCTAATATCAATTTTGTGGTCATGTATCTTTTTCTTATGATACATCTTGTTGATATCGCGTATTTTTTCTAGCATGTAAGTAAGAGGAAAAGATTAGAGGCTCGAATGATAATCTGGTTACAACTCAAACGCTGGATCAAAGCAAACATCTTTGTTTTGAATGGCAAAAACTTACTGTTCACTTTTCTTGGCTACATCGCTTTATCGTGGTCGATGCTGTATTTGGCGGGTGAAACAGATTTAACCAGTTCGGTTACCGTATTCGCTTACTACTTGGTGGTGACGGCTTCTACGGTTGGTTATGGTGATTTATCACCGACCACGGTAGCGGGGCAGTGGATCGTTATTCTATTTGTGATTCCAGGCGGGTTGAGCCTTTTTGCCGCGTTGCTCGGTAAAGTGGCGACAGAAGGTGTTGAATATTGGCGAGCGGGCTTGCTAGGAAAAAGGAGAGTTAGAGTGGACAACCACATTTTGATGTTGGGGTGGAATGAGCAAAGAACCATTCATCTCATCCGCATGCTACAACACGAAGAAACGGGTAAACGACCAATCGTGCTATGTACGCGTTCAGATATCGAGAACCCGTTACCCGGTGAAATCAATTTCGTCAAAGTAAACAGCTACACCGATGGCAAAGAGATGGAGAAAACGGGCATTGAGTCTGCAAGTTGCATCCTGATTGATAACCCAGAAGACGACATTACGTTATCTGCGGCGCTTTACTGTGCCAACCGAAACCCTAAAGCGCACCTTCTTGTTTACTTTAAAGATGAAGCGCTGAGCGATTTGTTACACAAGCATTGCCCTAACTCAGAATGTATTCCAGCGGTGGGTGCTGAGATGCTAGCAAAGGCTGCGGTAGACCCAGGTTCCAGTGCGCTTCACCAAGAATTATTGAGCTCAACAAGAGGCATGACACAGTATTCAACGTATTTCCCTGAAGACGCTGAGTCTGTCACCGTCGCGCCTATTTTCTCAGTGTTTAAAGAGAAGTATCAAGCAACTCTGATCGCCATTGATACGGGGAGCGGTATTGAACTCAACCCAGAGTTAGATCAAGTGGTCAGCAGTGGCACTAAGCTGTTTTATATTGCTGATGAGCGAATTGATGACTTCGATTGGAAAGGCTTCTAAAGCGACTATTTTATTTCGTCTGAAAACTAAAAAAGGCCTCATAATGAGGCCTTTTGGCTTGTATAAAGCTAACTGTTATTGAGCTTCAGCCAGTGCAATGCCACGCTGCGTTAGTCCGCAAAGCATCACAGGAACAGCGTTAAAGATCTCTTCGAACTGCTCTAGGCCTTCGATGCCTTGCTCTGCAAGCGTAGCAATTGACGTTTCTGGATCGTAAAGCATGCTCAGTGACAGCAGGACACCGCCAACGAGTGCGTTATCTTCGCTCTCTTCAGGCATTAGTGTTTCCCAATCGTCGCGAGCAATCTGCCAGCCTTGAAGCAAGCCTTCACAAAAATCACGAGCGGCAGTGTTCACCACTTCTTCGTCGTCTAATTGACAAGCTTCAGGCCAAACCCAAGTCCCTTCAAGCAGTTCTGGGCGGGTTTTATTCCAAAGCTCGATGATAACTTCAATGTAGCTTTCTAGCTGTTCACCATCCGTAAAAGGTGCGACTTCTTCGCCACCCCATAAGAACGGTAGCCACTCATGCGGGGTTAACACGTTCGGTGCCGCTGCCATTGCAGTGACAAAGCCCATTGTTTTGTGTTCTGTGATTAGCTTTCCTTCCAACTCTGGAAGCGCAAGAATATCTTGTAAAGTCAAAGTGAGGTACCGTAAAAGGGAACATATTTGCGCTTATAGTACCAATGAACTTGTGCCAATCAAGCTTCAATCTAAAAAGGCTTGATGTCATGGATGATAAACACTAGGTTTAACAGAAAAGAAAACAATAAAAGAATTATGCAGATACGGTCGTCTTTAAAGAAAAAAAGCATGGTAGCGCTTGGATTATACCTTGCGATGTTTATTGCCATTGTCGGTAGTGTGACGTATTACGTCGTAGAATCCCCTGTGCGCGCCAAATTACAACAAAACCTCGACTTGCGTACGCAACTGTTATCCGCATTGATTACAGAGCCACTCAGTAGTTCTCGAGGCTTCGTAGACAGTCTCGTTGGGTTTGCTCAAGCGCATCGTAACGGTGATGATGTTATTCCGCTCTTTAAGTCCATGTTGGCGGCGAGCGACGATACGATTGTCAGTGCCGGTATTTGGCCCGAACCTTATGCGCTTGATTCTAAAAAGCTTCTCAACAGTTACTTTTTTAATAAAGCCGACGATGGAATAATCGACCAGATATATTCTTACAACAACCCCCAAAATGCCCCTTATCAAGAAGAGTATTGGTACACCTCTGTCGTCAACCAAAAACAAGGCACGATCTCTTGGAGCGATGTTTATATCGATCCATACACCCATGTTCGAATGATCACCGCTTCATCCCCTTATTATTATGATGGCATCTTTGCTGGCGTGGCAACGGTGGATCTCTCTCTCGAAGAGTTATTGGGTTTTATTAAGAACCATGCGGAAGAGTATGATCTTGGTATTACGCTTAGGGACAAACTTAACCAAGTGTTGGTTTCGCATAACTTTAATCTCGTTGAAGGCATTTACATCAGTAGCAATCAATTTGGTGATTTCGGCTGGCAAGTGGATGTGGTGAACTCCAAATCACGAGTAGAAGACGAAGTGTTTCGTCAGGTGATGAGCATTGAAGGCGGTATTGTTCCGCTATTGCTACTTTGTGTCATGGCGGGGTATTACTTATTGAACCGTTATTTGATTAGTCCAATCACAAGGATTGCAGCACAGGTTGATAGTTCGAAAGCCGGCGAAATCATTGATGTGGATTACTCGAGTGATGACGAAATCGGCCATTTGATTAAAACCTTCAACGAAAAGACCATTTATCTCGAAGCGGAAAAGGTTAAAGCTCAGGCATCCACCAATGCAAAAACCGCTTTCCTTGCGACCTTGTCACATGAAATTCGCACTCCGATGAATGGGGTATTGGGTACCGCTCAAATCCTATTAAAAACGCCTCTAAATTCTGAACAAGAGAAGCATCTTAAGAGCTTGTATGAGTCCGGCGATCATATGATGACTCTACTCAACGAGATCTTAGACTTCTCGAAGATCGAGCAGGGCAGGTTGGATCTTGATGAAACGCGTTTCCCGCTTGATTCGATCATCGGCAGTATTAACAGTGTTTACTACACATTGTCTTCCGAGAAAGGGCTTCAATTCAAAGTGTACTCTGAGGTGACTTCGGGTCGTTGGTACTTCTCAGATAAAGCTCGCCTTCGCCAAATTTTGTTTAACCTATTGAACAACGCGGTGAAGTTCACCTCCAGAGGCTTTGTTGAGGTGTACCTGAAAGAAGTTGTAGAGGGGAGTGACACCTATCTGAGCATTCGAGTTCGTGATACCGGAATTGGTATTTCTAAAGAAGCTCAGAAGCGTATTTTTAAACCGTTTGAACAAGCGGAGTCTTCGACCACAAGGCGTTTTGGCGGTACTGGCCTTGGCCTCGCGATTGTGAAGAAAATTGCCCAGTTGATGGATGGCAGTATTACCGTCACCAGTGAAGAAGGGATAGGCACGAGTTTTGATGTTCGCTTGAAGATTCAGCCATGTCAGCCAGGAGAAATCGAGAGTTTGCCACATAAGAAGTTGGACTACTCTGGCTTAAAGGTACTGATCGTCGAGGACAACCGAACTAACACGGTGATCATTGAAGCCTTCATGAGCAGTAAAGGCTTTACCTGTAAGAGCGTCGAAAACGGTGAACTTGCGATACAAGCCGTGGTTGCTGAGCGCTTTGATTTGGTGCTCATGGATAACCATATGCCTGTGATGGATGGCGTTGAATCAACCACTGCTATCCGTGCTTTGATAGGCGATGTGTCATCGGTATTGGTGTTTGGTTGTACGGCTGATGTCTTTAAAGAGACTCGTGAGCGTATGTTGGGGGCAGGTGTGGATTATATTATTGCTAAGCCGATTGACGAGCGTGAACTGGATGATGCCTTGTTCCGCTATTCAAATAAGCTTTATCAATACCATGAAGTAAAAGCGGATGAGCTCGAAAGCCAAGACGTAAAACCACACGATTCGAAAAGTAAAAGCGAGTCACTGCCTAAACCTGATCTTCGCAACAAAGATAACACTGAAGAGCTGTTAGTGACGTTGTATGTGGCGCTAGAAGACAACAACCTAGAACTGATTCAATTTGCACTAGAGAGCCTACGTGTCCACGTTGAAGCTATGAACAACGCGGAACTTACTGAACAAGTCGATAAAGCGTTAGAGCAGGTTGCTTTAGGATCACCACCTACACAAGATGTCATTAATATCATTACTGTAAATCTACCTATGGCTTAAATGTTGTTTAATTACGGTAAGGTAAATGACGAACTGTCCAATATTTGACCTTGGTTGGATTTTTTGGTGAAAGTGACTGCTTTTAAAGTGGTTTTTGGTTGTTAATTTACAACTTGATTTTTAATTTGGAGTGTATGACTACTAATCTTGTGATTTAATAGCGACATTATCTGGTGAGGTGCAAATGTGCCTTGTTTATATGTTACTAAATCACTAATTAAGCAGTGATATATTTTAGGTTTGTCGTCAATGAAGTCTCGTGGTCCATTTTGTATTCGAAACGCAGCTGCGGATACATTTGCTATGGTCGTTTTCTGTTTTATTTCTGGCATGATCGTAGAAGTGTTTATTTCTGGTATGACGTTTGAGCAATCTCTTGCTTCTCGAACGTTATCTATTCCTATAAACATTGCTATCGCTTGGCCTTATGGCGTTTTTCGTGATTGGTTCTTACGCAATGGTGCAAAACTTTCAGAAAGCTCATTGATGAAAAACTTGTCTGATTTGATGGCATACGTGTTATTCCAGTCTCCAGTGTATGCGGGTATTTTGTTGGCAGTGGGTGCTTCAGGCGACCAGATCGTTACGGCTGTCACCAGTAATGCAGTTATCTCGTGCGGTATGGGCGTACTTTACGGCTACTTCCTCGATATGTGTCGTAAATGGTTTCGAGTTCCTGGCTACTATCAACAAGCTTAAGAAAAGCAACAAGCGTAAGTGCAGCGAAAGAATGAAATTTGGTTTGTTTTTGATCTAATGAGTTAATTTGTAATCGAACAAACCGAAAAAGGCACTTTTTTTGAGAATGCCCCTTGACCAAAGCAAGCAGAATCAATAAAGTAGCGCCTCGTTGAGTGACATGCTCAACACACAATTTGTGGAAGGATGGCTGAGTGGCTTAAGGCGCTCGCCTGGAAAGCGAGTATACGTTTATAGCGTATCTGGGGTTCAAATCCCCATCCTTCCACCACTATTCAAAACCCTAGCAGAAATGCTGGGGTTTTCTCGTTTTAGAGCCTCTATATCCCACCTCATCTGTATACCTCCCTAATATCCGTTCCTTTAATCATTGCTTTATAGTTATAATCTCTATTAATACCGTCGCAGAATTAACCATATTAGATGTTTTTATCATCGATAATCGCTTGATTTTTTGGCCTGAATCTAGATTATTAATAGTACGCAATATTATGAATAATCTAACTATTAGGAACCCATAGCCTCATGACAGAAACCCTAGTTTCTCCAATGCTCTCTTTTACGATCGCGATTTCGTTACTGTTTATCGGTAAAGGTTTGATTGAGCGATCTGAAGTATTAAGAAAGTATTCACTGCCAGAGCCTGTGATTGGTGGCTTTGTCTGCGCAGCGACCGTAGCGGCGCTTTACTATATTTTTGAAATCCAAATCACTTTTAGCCTAGATGTCAGAGACTTTTTGCTTCTCTACTTTTTTGCTGGCATCGGGCTCCAAGCGGATATTAAAACACTGATTAAAGGCGGGCGACCGTTGTTCATCCTACTGTGTCTTGCTGCCATTTTTATTGTGTTGCAAAACGTAGTCGGAATGGCAGTCGCTTCTGGCTTTGGAATGGATGCGAAAGCAGGCTTGCTATCTGGGTCTGTTAGCTTGATAGGCGGCGTAGGCACAACGTTAGCTTGGGCGCCAATGTTTGTGGAAGAGTTTGGTATTGCTAACGCGCTCGAACTTGGTGTCGCTTCAAACACGGTTGGTTTAATTGCAGCGTGTGTGATTGGTGGTCCGATTGCGAACTACCTGCTCAATAAACACAAAGTAAGCCCTTCTAATGAAGAAGAGGTTACGGTTGGTGCATTCCAAGAGAGTGAAACAAAAACAGAGCTTAGCCACTACGGCGTTCTGTGGGCGTGGTTGATTCTTAACTTAACACTAATGCTGGGTTACAGCTTGAGTGAAGTTATCGACTCGATGGGCCTAAAACTGCCGTTATTCGTTAGCTGTTTGATCGCAGGTATCCTAATCGGAAACGTTGGTCGCGCACTGTTTAAGAAACGTCGTACACAAGAGAAAATCGCTCAAGGCCGCAAAGGCTTAGCGATGATCTCTGATATTTGTTTAGGCATGTTCTTGACCATGGCATTGATGGGGTTGCGTATCTGGGATCTCGATGGACTGTTTGGCTATATCTCTGTTGTCATGAGTATCCAGATCTTGCTTTCCCTGTTGTTTACTGTGTTTGTCGTTTATTACTTGATGGGAAGAAACTACGATTCTGTGGTGATATGTTCAGGCTTCGGTGGTATCACTCTAGGCTCGACCGCAACAGCAATTGTGAACATGACCGCAGTAACTCATCGATATGGCGCAAGCCCACAAGCATTCATTGTGGTGCCATTAGTATGTGGTTTCTTTGTTGATTTGATCAACGCATTGGTGATCAGTTTCTTTGTTGGTCTGTAGTGAAGTGACCGGTTATTGACTGCTTGAGGTTTACATCGGGATAATGACCACAAAGGCGATGACGAAAGTTGTCGCCTTTGTTTTATCGACAGCAAGCTAAAACACGTATATCAGCCTTTGATGTGATGTCTTGAAGTGACTCGGTGCACAAGTTAGTAAGAGCAATTACGATCTTGATAAATTGGGATATATGTTCGCAGCAAATTTGTGAGACGCTTGATTAAGTGTCAGTTGAATTACAAGGAAGTTGAATGCACCACTTTAATATCCGTGCTCTTGAGTATTTAAATGCGTTGTCAAAATATGGGTCGTTACGTAAGGCATCTAAGATGATGAACGTTGACCCTGCCGCGATGAGTCGGATGTTGACACAGTTAGAAGCGCAAGCGGAAATGAAAGTATGGGAGCGCAACAACCGCCAATCACTGTTAACCGAAGCGGGTAATGAACTGCTGAATTACTACCGTTCCATTGTTCGTGGAGAGGCCGCTGTACTTGCTCGACTAACTAAGCTTAAAAACCTCAAAGGAGGCAATGTCAGCATTGCTATCGGTGAAGGATTTATTACCAACTTGGTGTCAAAACCGATGCAAACCTTCATGACTCGTTATCCTGATATCAATCTTTCTATTGAGATCGCTGGGGCATTGGATGCAGTCAAGATGTTGGAAGATCAACAGATAGACTTTGCGATAACCTATGCGTCTGCACCGCACCCTAAACTGCACTCCCACGTTGAACGCAGCCATCCGCTCGAATTGATTGCTCCGAAGGGGCACTTCCTTACGATGAAAGAAGCACCAGTGGTAATGCAAGATATTCAAGACGCTTCTCTCGCCTTGATCGATAACTCGACCGGTATGGGGAGGCTAGTAAAGCAGGCTGAACAAATTTCCCATCTTACCTTGCAGCCAAAACTTCAAACTAACTCAGTCACGGCACTGACTAACTTCGTTTCAGCAGGGTTGGGCGTCACCTTTATGCCTAAGCTCACTGTGATCGATGAAATAAAGTCAGGGCAGATTGAAGTGGTTGCGACCGAGTTGGAGATGCTATCGAAGGCGACGGTTAAGGTTCAATCTTTGAAAGGCCGTGCACTTACGCTACAAGCCGAAACCTTGTTGGATTTCTTACTCGAGAACGCCACTTTCTTAAGCCATGACGCTTACAATATCTAGGCTTAGTTGATTTACTTAGCGACTCCTACCTAAGCTTTCAAATACCGCCAATATCACACTTTTAAACTGCCGAATTCGTTTTTAAGCTGAATTGAGTTTTTGTCAACGATTACTCTATTGTTAAGTCAACATGTGCGGAATAAGTTACAAATCATTAACGAAACGAGTTTTAGACTGACAGCTGTGTTCGACAGATTCTGTCTTTGTCGGGCATTAGGGGAAGATAATGGAAGTTATTGTAATTGGCAGTGGTGTTATTGGATTGACCAGCGCATGGTATTTGGCAAAAGAAGGTCACTCGGTCACGGTTATTGATCGTCAAGATAGCAGTGGCAAAGAAACCAGTTTTGCGAATGCCGGGCAAATTTCTTACGGTTATTCATCACCATGGGCGGCACCGGGCATCCCTTTGAAAGCGATGAAATGGCTTACCCAAGAACATGCGCCACTTAAAGTGAAGCCTTCTCTTTCTCCAGAGTTAATGTCTTGGGCGACTAAGATGCTCGCCAACTGTAATGAAGCCAAGTACGCACAGAATAAATCGCGGATGTTACGAGTCGCTAACTACAGCCGAGATTGCCTGACTCATCTAAGAATCAGTGAAGATTTGGCTTATGAGGGCCGGCAGAAAGGCACCTTGCAAGTATTCAGAAGCGAAAAACAATTGGACGCTATTCAGCAGGATATGAAGCTATTAACAGAGAGTGGAATCGAACACTCGCTGTTTGATGTTGAACAGTGTCTGTCAGTGGAGTCTGGTTTAGCAGACGTTAAAGACAAGCTGGTGGGCGGCCTGTATTTACCACACGATGAAACCGGTGATTGTCATCAGTTCTGTTTAACCTTGACCGAAAAAGCCAAGCAACTCGGCGTTCAGTTCGTGTTTAATACCGAAGTGGTTAGGCTCAATCATCAGAATCAAACCATTGAGAGTATTACAACGACTCAAGGCGAGTTCAAAGCGGATGCTTACGTGGTCGCTTCAGGAAGCTATTCTCGAGAACTGTTGAAGCAAGTCGATTTGTCGATCCCGGTTTATCCAGTGAAAGGCTATTCGCTAACACTGCCGATCGTGAATGCAGATAAGTCACCAACCTCGACTGTGATGGATGAAACTTACAAGGTAGCGATGACGCGATTTGATGATCGTATTCGCATTGCAGGGACGGCAGAACTTGCGGGGTTTAATTACCTTATCCCTGAAAAACGCAAAGCCACGATTGATATGGTGATTAAAGATCTTTTCCCACAAGCGGGTGACTTTTCTAAGGCTGAATACTGGACTGGGTTAAGACCAATGACGCCGGATGGTACGCCTATTATCGGTAAGACGCCTATCAAGAACCTATTTACAAATACTGGACATGGGACATTAGGTTGGACAATGGCATGTGGCTCAGGAAAGATCTTGGCAAGCGTGGTCAGTGGCTCTGATTGCGATATAAAAGCAGACGACTTGAGCATCCATCGTTACATGTAGTTCATCCAAATCCTTGGTCATACGAATTAGCCCATGTTTATTAAGCATGGGCTAATTTGGTTTGAGTGTCGCGGCTTATCGGGTGGTGGTTTCTAACACATGAGTGAATCGTTCCCACGATTTTTGGTCAGCTTCATGTTGATAGTTATTCGATCCGAATACTGTGAAGGCGTGTGGCGCACCACTATAAGTGATCATCTCATGCGGAACTTTGGTTGATTCAAGTTGAGCGGCGAGGCTTCCAAAGTCGTGCATTGAAATCATGGCATCAGCCGTGCCGTGGAACACGACTACGGGAGCTTTAGTCTGCGAGTAGTCTTGACCTTTTGGTGTTGATAAACCGCCATGGAAGGTTACGTAAGCCTTCGAAGGAATTCCCGCACGAGCAGCTTCCAATACAGCAGCTCCACCAAAGCAGTATCCCATTATTACGTTGTTATCTAAGTTGCCGCCAAGTCTTTTCGCTTCCATGGCTCCTGCGTTGAGTAGCGCACGCATTTTCTCTCTGTCTTTGTACAGTTCACCTGTGTGTTGTTTTTTGTCTTTCACTTCGGTTGGGCGAATGCCTTTACCAAATAGGTCGATGGCGAACACGTTGTAACCGAGTTCGTTGAGCATCTCAGAACGTTTCTTTTCGTAATCGGTTAAGCCATCCCAATCGTGTATTAGCAGTACTAAAGGTGCTTGGTCACTGGCCTCACTCCAATAACCTTCGTAATCCATCCCATCGACTTGGTAAGTGACGTTTTCTCCTGATATCGCAGAGAAGGGCAGTAAAACTGAAAACAGGCCGAGTGTAGTGAGTTTTCGCATGCGTAATTCCTTTCGATGACAATTGACGTTCCAATCGAAAGTATAGATAACGCGATGATTCTCGCCAGATTTCTGTCTCTAACTTGAAATGTCTGGCAGGGATAGCAGGTGGCTATTACTGATAAACAGCCATCGAAAGGGAGTGCGATGGCTGTTCATGATGCGCTGAGAAATTCTCAGTTCGCAGAAACGCGGGGCATTAGAGTAGAAAAGAACGGATTACTACCAAGTAGCGTTATCAGCGGTGTGACTACTTCGAAGTTCTGGGTACTTACGTTGATAGCGCGGCAACATCGACTCATTACCTAAGATACCACCTTGATGGATATAGATGACAGTTTTGGTTGGGTTATCTTCTTGCCATTGTTCTAAGCATTGCCACATTAATGGGTCGTAGAGCAGGTCGAATTCAATATCAGTTTGTTCTTGTAGAGCCAACCAAGTTTGATAATCCTGTTGATACAATTTTCCAAAGTGGTGTTTGGCTTTAAGCGGTAATATCTGCGGATGTTCACTTTCGCCAAGCTCATTGAATTGCTGCGTTAAATAGTCACTGCCACCAACACAAGCACAGGTTAACACTGGGATGTTGTGCATTTTTAAATGCTTATGAAGGTACAGCGCAGTACTGCCAGTCCCTGCGGGGAGTGCGATCACAAAATCGTGTTGGTTTTCGAAGCGAGTCCAGCTCAGTATTTCTATTGCCAATTGCTTAACACCATACTCAGCAAGCTGAGAGCGGCCACCCTCGGGTAACACAATGCAGTGTGAGTCAGGTTGTCTTACTTGCTCAATATACTCTTGTGGATGAAGCTCAGAGCCTGTTTCTTTGACTGAAATAACCTCAGCCCCGAGATCGATAGCGCCACGGTAGTTGCCGAGTGGGCGTTCTTGTAGCCATCGAGGTAGGTGATCAACGTAAAACTCAAGCGTCCAACCTTTGATTTTTGCAAGTGCGGCTAGCGAGAACAGAGAGTTAGCCTGCGCAGAGCCATAGCTGATCAAGGTTGTGGTCTCTGGGTGCTCGTCTTCCAGTAGCTTCATGAACTTTCTGGCTTTGTTGCCGCAAAAGTGGGAATGAAGCTGATCGTCACGCTTTAAGAAAAAGGTGTGGTCGTTGTATTGATGTTGAGTTACAGGGCTATTATTTAGTTTCATCGCACTTAGACAAAATGCTGACTCAAGAGCCAGCATTTTTAAATCAAATAGGACTGACGAGTATCTAGTAGCTAGGGACCGCTGTAAACCAACTAAATCAAGTTTTCGTTCGATATTGAGCTTCGAACTATGAACTCATTTACTCTGGGGTGGATGCGGATAGATCGGTTTGAAAGGTGATCTTAGCGGTACATCCACAACAGCTGCGATTGACCAATTCAAAGCCCCATTGGAAGCGTTGACATAAGTCCTCGACAATCAATAAACCTAACCCATGCCCATTTGGATTGTATTGTTCTTGGAGGCCTTCTCCTTGGTCTTCAATCACAACACTCTCGTGGGACAGAGTGACCGTTACGGTGCCACTATTGGTCGCTGCAATGGCATTTCTCAACAAGTTTCCGACCAACATATTCATTATCGCGCTGGTGGCCTGAATTGTGGGTTCTGATTGAACTTGTAAGGTTATCG
This sequence comes from Vibrio sp. 10N.222.55.A1, assembly GCF_041473835.1. NCBI lineage: Bacteria > Pseudomonadati > Pseudomonadota > Gammaproteobacteria > Vibrionales > Vibrionaceae > Vibrio > Vibrio sp. 10N.222.55.A1. The sequence continues at coordinate 51,761 of NZ_JBFRSX010000020.1, forward strand.
CGACTTCCTTCTCGTCAGCCTGCAACGAATTTTTAGAAACGATAGTCTCTAGCTCTTGCTGGCTGAATAAACGTAGCGGTGCATCGTCACTGTTTCTTTCATAGCGAACGAGACCAAGCAGTGCATCGACCATTTCAGACATTTGAACAATGGCCTCATCAATACGTTCAACCTGACGAGATTGAAATTCGGTGGTTTCGCTTCTCAGTAACAGTTTGTTGGCACCACGAGCAACAGTCAACGGAGTTCTTAGTTCATGACTTGAGTAGCGTGCGAAAGCTTGCTCGCGTTTTACTAGAGAATTGATTTCTCTTCTGTATTGATTGAGTTGATCCGTCAACTGACGAAACTCCACCGCCGCATCGTCATTCACTCCAAATTCTTCGTTTAGATTGAGCTTATTGGATTCAAGCTGTTCAGACAGGGAGTTGAAGGGCTCAATCAGCCGTTTAGACAACCGATAGAGCAGAGCTCCGAAGCTGAATATTAGAATAGAGAGAAGGGCTAATACAAATGTGGTGGCATAAACGAGCTCAAAGACACTAAGCTCGACACGGTCTATTTCAGAAAGCAGAACAATAGGGTTAGTTCTACCTTCATGAGTATACTCGCCTACATAGACCATGCGAGATTCTGGATCTTCACCGACCTCACCAATGAAATTTTCTTTGCCTTCAATATACTTTAAATACTTTTTCGGTAGATAGGAAAGATCGTTGTAAGCGATAGTCAGGTCATCAATACGAAGCTCTCCACTTTCACCTGACTGGAATAACCCGACTGCATAGTTGCGGTCAATTAGGATGCGTCTTTCACCCACGCGGTCTTCCGACAAGTACAGGGCTGTGATAAATACCACATAGACAAATGCCGACACAATTACGGCCATTAACCCAAAGAAAACCGCTAAGCGGCCCGTTAGGGTTTTTGTGCTTGTAAGAACATTTGAAATCAATTCGATGGCTCCAATCGGAAGCCAACTTTAGGCACCGTAATTAACATCTGAGTGTCGAAAGGCTTGTCGAGTTGATTACGTAACTGATAAATGTGACTGCGCAACACATCATTGTTGGGTTCGTTTTCTTCCCATAACTTGTAGGAAATAGCTTCACGAGTGACTACTTCAGGTGCGCTTTGGCACAGCATCTCAAGTATGGTGTAAGTGGTTGGGTTGAGCGCTAGTAGTTTATCTTGGCGGTAAGCTTTACGCGTTTTTTGGTCGATGGTGAGTTCATCGAACTGAAGTTTTGAAGAGGCGACTTTTCCGCGGTAACGACGGACTAACGCGTTCATTCTTGCTTCTAGAATATCCAAATCAAATGGCTTGGTGAGGTAATCATCGGCACCGTGTTCAAAGCCTTTCAGCATATCTTCTCGGCTATCTAAGGCGGTCAGCATCAAAATAGGTGTCGCGTTACCTTGGTCTCGCAGTTTATTACAAACCGTTAGGCCGTCCATTCTCGGTAACATTAGATCCAATATGATGATATCAAATGAGTTTTCCAACGCGAGTTGTAGGCCAAGTTCACCGTTGTCTGCGTAATCGAGTTCCATGCCAATACACTCAAAATAATCAAACAAGACACCTGCAATTTCACGGTTATCTTCGACTAATAGAACTCGTTTCATTTTGATTCTCATACAGAAATAGACAGTAACATTATCCTGAGTGAGCGTGAAAAATATGTCAATAACATAACTTTCACTTATGGGAGGGTAGATTGGCTTCAGATTAAAAAATAGAAGAACGTATTATGTCTGAACTTCATATTAGCCGCCCTAAGATATCTACATCGCAGATCAATCCTGCGGTCTCTTTGTCTATCATTGTGCCTTTTTACGATGAACAAGAGGTATTGGAAGAGTTCCACTCTCGCCTTACCAAGGTGCTTGATAGCTTACCGATCACGAGTGAGATTGTTTATGTCGACGATGGCAGCAAAGACAACAGCTTGGACTTGGTGAGTTCATTCACTTCAATCAACAGCTCAATCTCGGTGATTGGTTTAAGCCGTAACTTTGGTAAAGAGTCAGCGATGAGTGCTGGCCTCGAACACTGCCGAGGACAAGCTGTGATCTTGCTCGATGCCGATCTGCAAGATCCGCCCGAGCTGATTCCTCAAATGATTGCCAAATGGCGCGAAGGTTATGACGTCGTCAATATGCAGCGTAGCCAACGTGACGGTGAAACGTGGTTTAAGAAGTTTTCAGCCGCAAGCTTTTACAAAGTCATGAACGTGGCGGCGAAGATCGATGTTCCAGAAAATGTGGGTGATTTCCGATTGTTAAGCCGAGAGGTTGTCGACCATATCAACCAACTGCCTGAACGTAACCGTTACATGAAAGGCATCTTTTCATGGCCAGGTTTTAGACAAGCAACGATTCAGTTTAAGCGCGATGCTCGCTTCTGTGGCGAGACGAAATGGAACTACCTGAAACTCATCGGATTGGCGATGGATGGCATCACATCATTTTCTATCCGCCCACTGCGTATTGCGACGGCCGTTGGTGGATTAGTGGCGCTTACCGCTTTTGTGTATGGCGTCTTCATCGTGTTCAAAACCATGATGTTTGGTGAGCCTATTACTGGCTACCCATCCATGATGGTGGTTCAACTTGCCCTTGGCGGCATTCAACTTCTGAGTATTGGTTTAATGGGGGAATACATAGGTCGTATTTTCATTGAAACCAAGAATCGTCCTTTGTATCTGATTCAATCGGTGGTCGATACCCCAGCATTAAAAACACATTTTAAATTAGAGGAGTCAGCATGAGCCTGAACCGAACGCACCTATGGTATTTGTTGGCTTTTGCATTGGTTCTAAGGCTCTTATCTCTGGCGACATACCCTTTAATGGATACTACGGAAGCGCGCTATGGAGAAATGGCTCGCTTGATGGTAGAAACCGGCAATTGGTTAACCCCTCAATTTGATTACGGCATCCCTTTCTGGGGTAAGCCTCCGATGTTTACCTGGATGAGCGCGATTGGCATTGAGCTGTTTGGTTTGAGTGAGTTTGCTGTGCGTGCGCCACACTGGTTAGCAGGTTTTGCGACGATTTTGTTGGTTGCGTACATGGCTAAGCGCACCGGACAAAGTGCCTTGGTGGCGGCCGTGGTATTGGCGACATGTGGGATTTTCTCTATCGCGGCGGGTGCTGTTATGACTGACATGGCATTAACGTTAGCGATGACCATAGCCATGTTAGGTTTCTACCTATGTTGGTTAGGAGGAGAGGGTTCGAAGGGAGAAGGGAGCGCGAAGACTAATCGGTCTTGGGGCTATGTCGGTTTCATTGGCTTAGCACTAGGCTTGCTGGCAAAAGGGCCGGTAGCGATTGTGATTATGGGTATCGCCGTTTTCCCTTGGTTAGTATTGCAACATGGATTTTTTGGCGCTTTTAAAGTGTTATGGCAACGCTTTCCACTGTTGTCAGGCTTAGGCGTGATGCTAGCGATTGCTTTGCCGTGGTACATCATGGCTGAAATGGCAACACCGGGTTTTATTGATTACTTTATTGTTGGCGAGCACTTTAAGCGTTTTGTTGTGAGTGGTTGGGAGGGCGATTTATACGGTTCTGCCCATGACCAAGCAAGAGGCATGATTTGGATTTTCTGGATTCAAGCGGCTGCGCCGTGGTCGATTGTGTTGCCTATTTTGACTTTCGCCCGTCGTAAGAAAATCGCAGAAGTTAACGCTGAACATAGTGGGTTGTTTTCATTCCTTGTGTGTTGGTTGGTCTCTCCTCTAATTCTTTTCACTATGGCGGGTAATATTCTTCCAGCTTACGTCCTACCGGGTATTCCAGCCCTTGGCTTGCTGGTGGCAACGCTTGTGGTAGAAAAAGATAAGAAGTGGTTCTCGAGTGTGGCTTTGGTGCTACCTGTGCTGTTAATGATTGCGATGGTCTACCTCAACCTAGGCAAAGCGAACGAGAAAAGTGACCGTATTATCTTCGAGCAGATCACGGATGAAGCGCCGAGCTTTTACATCGGTAAACGACCGTTCTCTGGGCAATTTTACAGTCATGGACAAGCGAAAAAGCTACTTGATGTTAAACAGTTAGATGGTATCGACAAGTTCTATCTGATTGGTAAAAGAGCGGAAGTGGAAACCAAGATTAAAGACAATGCGTTGACCTGTATTTTAGAGCCGACGGTGAAGATCAAGCGCGCTCTATTTAGTTGTCATAGCCAAAACATCAAACCAAATCTATCGTTGAGCCATATTCGAAGTGATGGCGATGTTCAATTTTAACTCGTCATCGAGACTGTTTAGCCACAAGTTCGACGTGCTAAACCAAAAACTACAACCTCATCATAAGATGATTAAATTCGCTATGGTGGGGTCGGGTGGCTTTGTTGTCGATTGTGCCGTGTTTGCGTTGCTGCATTACGTTATTGGGCTGCCGTTAATGAGTGCTCGAATTGGCTCTTTCATCGTTGCAGCAACGACAACCTGGTTTGGAAATCGAGTGTTGACCTTTGAATTCAAAGGGCAGGGGAATTGGTCCGAAAAGCTGATTCAATGGCAAAAGTTCATGTTCTCTGCATCAATATCGGCGATACCTAATTTGCTGTGCTTTAAGTTGATGACTGAATTGCTGCCTGCATTTACTGGGGCAGTGTTTATCGCAATGGCGGTTGGCATCTTGGTGGGCATGGTCAGTAACTATTTGCTTAGTCAGTATTGGGTGTTTGCTCGTTAGGCTATCTTGTAACAGACACAAAAAAGCGCAGCTAAATAGCTGCGCTTTGTGTTTTTACGATAGCGAAGTCAATCGGTTCGCGATATTAGCGTTGTGCTGCGCGCTGGCGGTTCTTGCCGTTACTTGCAGGTTTGCCACCTTGACCATTGCCCGCTTTGTTACGGTTTGGTTTGCCATTTCCGCCGCCATTACCTTGTGATTGCTGACCACCAGGACCTTTCTTAATGAAGCCAGTCGCTGGTTTACGAGCATTGCCATTACCGCCACCTTGGTTAGCATTACCTTGGCTACCGTTGCCGTTACCATTCGGCTTCTTGCCACCCGGTTTCTTACCAGAGTGGTTACGTGGGCTTTCGCCACCAAGACCTGGCTGAGATTTACTGTGCTTAGTCGCAAAGCGTTGTGAACCGTGACGACCAGACTTACGACGTTGTGCCGGTGTTTGTGCATCAAAGTCTTCTGCTGGTACTAGGCAGTTTGCTTTGTCACCAATTAGGTGCTGTTTACCCATGCTGATCAGTGCTTCACGGATGATTTTCCAGTTTTCAGGATCGTGGTAACGAAGCAGTGCTTTATGCAGACGACGTTGACGATCACCTTTCGGCACAGGAACATCTTCACGCTTCTTATATTTCACGCGTTTCAGAGGGTTAGTCTCTGAGTAGTACATCGACGTTGCATTACACATTGGCGATGGGTAGAAGTTCTGTACTTGGTCACACTCGTAGTTGTGCTTTTTCAGCCACATTGCTAGGTTAAGCATGTCTTCATCTTCTGTGCCCGGGTGAGCAGAGATAAAGTAAGGAATTAAGTACTGTTTCTTACCGGCTTCAGCGCTGTACTTCTCGAACATCTCTTTGAAACGATCGTAAGTGCCCATGCCCGGCTTCATCATCAGATCCAGTGGGCCTTTTTCAGTATGCTCTGGAGCAATCTTCAAGTAACCACCAACGTGGTGAGTCACAAGCTCACGAACGTATTCTGGAGATTCAATCGCTAAGTCGTAACGTACACCAGAAGCGATCATGATCTTCTTAACACCCGGTACTTTTCTCGCAGAGCGGTACAGGTCGATAGTGTGTTGATGGTCTGTGTTTAGCTTTTCACAGATTTTCGGGAACACACATGATGGACGACGACAGTTAATTTCAGCTTTTGGATCTGAACAACCTAAACGGTACATGTTCGCCGTTGGGCCGCCCAAGTCAGAAATAGTACCTGTGAAGCCCGGTACTTTATCTTTAATGTCTTCGATCTCATCCAAGATAGATTCTTTCGAACGGTTCTGAATGATGCGACCTTCGTGCTCTGTGATTGAACAGAAAGAACAACCACCAAAACAACCACGCATGATGTTAACCGAGGTTTTGATCATGTCGTATGCTGGGATTTTCGCTTTGCCGTACATCGGGTGCGGAACACGCTTGTACGCAAGGCCAAACACGTAGTCCATCTCTTCTGTGGTCAATGGAATAGGCGCTTGGTTAATCCAAAGCTCGCGATCACCGTGACGTTGAATCAGAGCACGACCTGAGTACGGGTTTGTCTCAAGGTGCAGAATACGACTAGCGTGAGCGTAAAGAATACGGTCATTGTTTAGCTTTTCGTAACCTGGGATACGAACCGCTGTAGTTTTTGCATCGTGACGAGAAGGGCGAATAGTAATAGGTTGCGCTTTTACTTCTTCTTTTTCGTCTTTCTTGGTATCACACTGAGTTTCAACTTCGTACGGGTTAACCGGAACATACGCTTTGTTCGGCTTTTCGATACGAGAAGAGTCAATGATCTTGAAGCCTTCAGGGGCCGCAGGAAGATTGATAGCAGTACCGCGGATATTGGTCAGCGTAGACATGTCTTCACCATCGGCAATGCGGTGTGCTACTTCAACCAGTGCACGCTCAGCGTTACCAAAAAGAAGAATGTCAGCTTTTGCATCAAACAATACAGAGCGGCGAACTTTATCTGACCAGTAGTCGTAGTGAGCTACACGACGTAAGCTCGCTTCAATACCACCAAGCACGATTGGCGTGCCTTTGTAAGCTTCACGACAACGTTGAGAATAAACCAGAGTTGCACGATCAGGACGCTTGCCACCTTCATTGTTCGGAGTATAAGCATCATCGTGACGTAATTTGCGATCAGAGGTGTAGCGGTTGATCATGGAGTCCATGTTACCCGCTGTGATGCCGAAGAATAGGTTAGGTTTACCTAGCTTCATGAAGGCATCTTTATTGTCCCACTTTGGTTGAGCAATAATGCCCACGCGGAAACCTTGAGCTTCAAGCAGACGGCCGATGATAGCCATACCAAAGCTCGGGTGATCGACATAAGCGTCACCAGTTACAATAATAATGTCACAGCTATCCCATCCAAGAGCATCCATCTCCTTTCTACTGGTAGGCAAAAAGGGTGCAGTTCCGTAGCACTCGGCCCAGTATTTTTTGTGTTCGTGAATAGGAGTGATATCGCTGTACATATTTCAACCTCTGATTTTTGAGGCGGGAATTATAGCGGCATGAGCCTAGACTAGCCAGTAGAACATGCCCCTGTTAGTTCTGGTGTCTTTCGTCTTTTTACGGTAAATGGCGACAAAAGAACCATACAACAGCATAGTTGAAGCCTTGAATAACGTCGCTAATTTGTGATTTTGATTAGTGTTCGCAGCAGTTTTTGATATTATTCGCGAAAATAAGTCTGAAGAAGTAGATCCACAATGGTCGAAACGTTATTAGTACAATTTGCTCCGATGCTTTTAGGAGCCCAACTGATCTTAACCCTCATCTTGGTGAAAGGGGATATTTGTCCGGGGCAGCGTGGTCGTATCCACAAGATGTTACCTGCGATTGGCGTGCTGTGGCTTGCCGTTGCCTCAGTAAAAATTGAAGCCTTTCTGGTCGTGTTTGCGATCTTTTATTTCTATTCTCAAGTTCAAACTAAGAAGACACGCGATTCTGGCCCTATTTGGGTGATGTACTTAGCTTGTGGTTTGGCATTGTCTTACGTTGCTATCCAAGCGACGGAACAAGCAACTACCGTTGGTATCATCACTACTGTATTGCTAGTGGCACTGTTAGGCTCAGCGTTTGGCCATTTACTGCTGACGATTGCAAGAACACGCTTACAGGCATTTCACCGTGTTCTGCCTGTTGTTGGTGTTTTGACGGGCATGTTGGTGGTTTTGGCAACAGTCGTGAGTGTCTATTCTTTGTCTGAAGCTCAACTAGAACCAGTGATTTCAACGCTACTGTTCAGCTTTGCTTTGCTAATCTCAGCTATCGTGGTGTGGTGTTGGCATCTACTGTTCGTTAAAACCCCGGAAAAACTTCAACTGACGGTTTCGTTACTGATGTTATTGGCTGCGGCTGTGGGTTTAACGCCAGTGTGGGCACTTTAATCGCGCACTTTCATTAATTACGTGCGCTCATTAATCACGCATTCTCTTTAAGAAGTGTGATCAGTTTTTTAGCATGGCCTTGGTAAGCGTTCTAAACTTAATTTTAGTCGGTGTGTTCGTAAGGAGTACGAGATGGATTTAAGCAACGTCAAAGGTTTCGATAGCATTATCTTGCTGGGAATCGTGAATGAGAAACTTCGCCTAGAGTGCGATAGCTTTGAAGAGCTGATCAGTATGTATGAAATGGATATAGAAAGTGTCGTGGGCAAGCTCGATATGCTTGGCTATCAATACGACCCATTGACTAACCAGTTTAAGTCTTATCCAAGATAGTCTATTTTCGCGAATCAACAGATATCGAAAATCATCGATACTGAAACTAAAAAGTCACAGATTATCTGTGACTTTTTTTGTTTCTGGCGTTTGCCTTTCCGATTTAATACAGGCTTAAGCTAGCTCAATGATGAACCTCTTAAACGACCTCAATACCATCTAAGTGACTCTTACTCTGCTGTCTTGCTGTGCTAAAGAAAGCCTGTAGGTAACGTTTGTCTTTTTCTGAGTTTCTTACTGCGGCAAACAGTCTTCTTGAAAGCCCTTTACCTAACGGTTTGCTGGCTATCAAACCTTGTCTTGAGAACTCACTGATCGCCCAATTTGGTAATGCCGCGACACCTAATCCTGCCGATACCATTTGCACCAACATCAAGGTATTGTCTGCTTGCTTCCACTTCTTAGGTTCTACACCTGCAGGTTGTAAAAAGTGCTTCACCACATCCAAACGCTGTTTTTGAACTGGATAGGAGAGCATCGTGAGATCGCTAAGATCTTGCGGGTCAATGCTCGCTTGATCTGCCAAAGGCGAGTTGATCGCAGTGATGAGACGCATCTCAAAATCAAAGAGTGGTTCGTAGTGAACCTCAGAGCGAGGCTGTATATCAGAGGTGATCACCAAATCTAGCTCGCCTGCCATTAGCGCGGGTAGCGGCTCAAACCCAAAGCCTGACGAGAAATCTAGCGTTACGCTTGGCCAAGCCACTTGATATTCCTTCAAAGCAGGCATTAACCATTGGAAGCATGAGTGACATTCAATCGCCATGTGCAAACGACCATTCACATCCTCTTTCAGGCTCGCGAGTTCGTTCTCCGCTTTAGCTATTCTTGGCTGTATCTCATCGGCAAGCCTAAGCAAAATCTCACCTTCAGAGGTGAACTTAACTGGTCTAGTTTTACGTAGGAAAAGCTGACCACCGATACGCGCCTCAAGGTCTTTCAGTTGGTGAGAAAGCGCCGACTGCGTCAAATGAAGAGAGGTTGCAGTGGCAGTTAGTGAGCCGCTGTCTCTTAAGGTGGTCAATGTTCGAAGGTGTTTAAGCTCTATCATGAGTATTCCTCATATTCCCTAAGCCAATTCAATATTTCTTAATAATCACCCTACGGGGTTTTTTATCATTTGTAAACGTCTAGATGTCTAGATGGTTTTGAGTTCCTCATCTTTGGTTTATTCAAGATGAATATTTTTAATAAACAAGATGAATATTTGGACGTTGTTCATTATTCAGATTGGGTGGATAGTTTAGCCATCCAGACGCCTTTTTGATAAAGCGTAATCTTCAATAGGTGGTCTGAAAAGATACTAACAATTATTGAATAAGGAACAGGCTCATGACTACGACAACGCATATTCTTGGCTACCCACGCATTGGTGAAAAACGCGAACTGAAATTCACACTAGAGAAGTACTGGCGCGGCGAGATTGGCCAGTCAGAGCTTAAGCAGCTCGGCAGCGAACTGAGAAATCGTAACTGGAATGTACAAGCCGACGCGAATCTAAGCTTTGCAACTGCGGGTGACTTCGCATGGTACGACCATGTGTTAACAACGACTTTGCTTTTGGGTCATGTGCCAAAGCGTCACGCTGGTGGCTCTGAAGAAGAGAAAGCCTTCCCAGACTTAGATACCTTGTTCCGTGTTGGTCGCGGGCAATCACAAACTCAAATACAATCTCAAAAGCAGCCAACTTGTTGTGGCGCTAAGCACGGCTCTGAAAGCGCTAAAGATGGTGCAGCAGCATCAGATATGACGAAGTGGTTCAACACTAACTATCACTACATTGTTCCAGAGTTCAGTAAAGATGATTCGTTTGAGGTGAGCTGGCCACAATTGTTTGATGAAGTGAATGAAGCCGTTCAAGCAGGGCATAAAGTGAAGCCTGTCCTCCTTGGTCCACTGTCTTACTTGTACTTAGGGAAAGAGGTAGAAGAGGGCTTCGACCGCTTAACCTTGTTGCCGCGCTTGCTGACTGCCTACCAAGCTATTTTGACGAAGCTTGCCAAGTTGGGGGTTGAGTGGGTTCAAATTGATGAGCCAATTCTTGCCCTCGAGCTTGAAAAACAATGGGCTGATTCATTTAAATTGGCATACCAAGTTATTCAAGGGGAAGTGAAACTGCTATTAACCACGTACTTCGATTCGGTGACAGATACCTTAGACAAAATCGTCAAACTACCGGTTAACGGGCTGCATATCGATCTAGCTGCAGCGCCACAGCAGCTTGATGAAGTCGTTAGTCAATTACCGGCGGAGTGGGTGTTGTCTGCTGGTGTGATCAACGGACGCAATGTTTGGCGAGCTGACTTAGCCGCGCAGCTTGAGTTGCTGCAACCTGTGAAAGACAAGCTAGGCGATAAACTATGGGTCGCAAGTTCATGTTCATTGCTGCATAGCCCGGTTGACCTTGAGTTAGAAGAGACGCTTAGTGAAGAAGTGAAGAGTTGGTTTGCCTTTGCAAAACAGAAAGTGACAGAGGTGAGCTTATTGGGTGCGGCGTTAGACGGCGACCAAAATGCCATTTTAGCGTGTGAGACTTACAGCCAACCGATTGTTGCACGCAAGAGCGCAACTCATGTGAACAAGCCGCAAGTTCAAGCTCGTATTAACACGATTACTAAAGCGCTAGCAGAGCGCACTGCTCCATACGCAGAACGTGCCGCGCACCAGTCTGAGGTGTTGGGTTTACCGTTACTGCCAACTACAACCATTGGTTCGTTCCCACAGACAGGCGAGATCCGTGTTCAACGTAGCGCTTACCGCACTGGCAAACTGAGTAAAGCGGAATATAACACTGCATTGAAAGGCCATATTGCGGATGCCGTTAAACGTCAAGAAGCACTGGATTTGGATGTGCTTGTTCATGGCGAAGCTGAACGTAACGACATGGTGGAGTACTTTGCAGAAAACCTAGCAGGCTTCCAAACCACTAAGTTTGGTTGGGTACAAAGCTACGGTTCTCGCTGCGTGAAACCAGCGATTGTGGTCGCGGATATTGAACGAGAAAAACCAATGACGGTGGAATGGTCGACCTATGCCCAATCTCTGACTTCGAAGCAGATGAAAGGAATGTTGACAGGCCCAGTCACTATCTTATGTTGGACATTCCCACGTGAAGACATCTCACGTAAAGAGATCACTAATCAACTGGCGTTTGCTCTACGTGATGAAGTGTCTGATTTGCAAGACGCCGGCATCAACATTATCCAAATCGATGAACCAGCCATTCGTGAAGGTTTGCCACTGAAAAAGCGTGACCACGCAGAATACCTAGAGTGGGCGGTCGATGCCTTTAAGATTTCAGCGGCAATTGCGAAACCTGAAACTCAGATCCATACCCATATGTGTTACAGCGAGTTCAACGAGATCATTGATTCAGTAGCCGCGCTAGATGCCGATGTGATTACCATTGAGACTTCTCGCTCGAACATGGAACTGCTGAAAGCATTTGAAGAGTTCAACTACCCGAATGCGATTGGACCTGGCGTTTACGACATTCACTCACCAAACATCCCTTCAGAAGAGTGGATTGTTGATTTACTTAAGAAAGCGGCAGAGAAAATTCCAGCAGAACGTTTGTGGGCAAACCCTGATTGCGGGCTGAAGACACGTAACTGGGCAGAGACAGAAGCGGCGCTGACTAACTTAGTTTCGGCAACTAAAGCACTGCGTAAAGAGTGGGAATCAACCGAGGCATAATTCAGCTTAGGATTTTGATTGCTTCATAAAACAAAGGCCTCGCATTTGCGAGGCCTTCTGGTTTTATACTTGTTCGAATCTCGAGCTAGAATCTAGCTGCTGCTCTGACACGTCTCTTTGCTGATCAACTTCTCAACCATCAGTTGTCCGCGAGTGTTGCGAATCTTGATGTTGTAAGCCAAGCCCATATCAAGGTTTGCTCTCACTTCAGAGTTGGTGCAGTAGCTATTCACACTCATGTCTACAACTTGGTTTAAAGGCTTAGCACCTTTTGCATCTTGGTTGTAGATCATCATGATTTCGATAACCGTGTTTTTTGCTAGCACGCGCATGACCGACAGTGGGCCATACTCAATCGGCAGGCCTGCAGATAAAACGCCAGCTCGGTGCTGCGCCATCATCTCTAGCTGTCTTTGTTCGTCTTGCTCACTTGAAGCACAGCCTGCAAGCAGAGCTAAAGCCAGTGAGCCAATAATCCATTTTTTCACGTTAAAATACTTTCTTGAATGGTTTTACAATCACATTTTGGTAAACGCCAGCATCAATGTACGGGTCAGCGTCTGCCCATGCTTGTGCATCTTCCAAAGAGTTAAATTCAGCAATCACAGTTGAACCTGTAAAGCCTGCTTCGCCAGGGTTATCTGAATCAATCGCTGGCATTGGACCTGCTGTTAACAGTCGGCCTTCATCGTGAAGTGTTTGTAGGCGTTCTAGATGTTGTGGGCGAACACTTAGGCGTTTTTCTAATGAATTTTCGACGTCTTGAGAAAAAATCACGTACCACATATTGAGATATCCTTATTTTACTTCACTAAATTTGGGGCGTTTAAATTCGCTATCTTGCTAATTTACGCGAACTAATTGGTATTGGAAGGGCTAATGATAAGAAATTGTGAATTGGTGCGAGAGAGTTGTATGGTCGTTAGGGCGTGTTGACCTTTCGTGGTTAAATTTTGTTCGGGTGGGGACGCCTAGTCAAAAGCGTTTTAATCGCGGCGAGGGGGAAGTAGCCTAGTCATTCTATGCAAATCTCCCTCAACAAAGAGTAAAACGCTTTTAGCTGAACCCTTCGGGCAGCGTTTGCTGGTCATTTCTACTACGTTATCGGCTTCTTATGGAGGCTAGCTACACATCAAAGCCTCTGCCTTGTATAAATACCCAGCAATTCGCTGCAAAAGTCAGCTCGAAAGGTCAATACGCCCTAGTAATTTCATTTATAAAAACTAAAGACCATCGGTGCCACACGCTTAATAAAAGGTGTTATTTGTTGATTGGGCGAGGCTTACCACTTTCATCAACCGCAACGTAGTTGAATGTCGCGCCACAAACCTTGTAGCGGTCGCCGATACCGTGATCAAGTACAGGCTTAACCCAGACTTCTAGGTCGATATTCATCGAGCTGCGACCAATCTTAGTGCAGTCACCATAAACACACACAACATCACCCACTGAAACCGGCTGTTTGAACTCGATACTCGATACTGAAACCGTGACTATCTTGCCGTTAGATATCTCTTTTGCCAGTATGCCGCCAGCAAGGTCAAGCTGTGACATTATCCAACCACCGAAAATCTGGCCTGCTGCATTTGTATCAGAAGGCATCGCTAATGTGCGAAGAAGTAAAGAACCAATCGGGTTCAAAGTTGATTGAATAGTCATTGTCGTACTCTTAATGGTATTGATTGTTTTATATAAAAATAGATGTGTTTACGAGACTCGTGGTGGTCTAATTTTTAACGTCTTCACCGAACACAAATAATCAGCGGCCAATGATCACGAGTATCATTGGCCAATCGCATATTGATAATAATTGTATCAAATAGGGTATGAGGACTCATCCCTAAGGGCTATTTCTCGTCGGTATTTTTATCCGTTAACTCTTTCTGCTGGTCTTTTGGTAGATGCTTATAGATATAAACACCAGTGAGCAAGGTGAAGAGCAAGGTCGCGATGAGTAGACCAAACACTTTGAAGTTGACCCAAACATCCAACGGTAGGCTGAAAGCAACGTAAACGTTGAGAACGGCACATAGGGTAAAGAACAGCGTCCATGCCCAGTTGATCTTGCCCCATACCGAATCAGGCAGTGTGATCTCTTTGCCTAACATACCTTTAATCGCTGATTTGCCCATGATGTGACTGACCGTCAGGCCAATCGCAAACAGTGCGTAAACGATGGTGACTTTCCATTTAATGAAGTTGTCGTCGTGCAAGAAGATGGTCATGCCACCAAATACGGCAACCATTAGAAAGGTGATGACCTGCATTTTTTCGACTTTCTTGTAGATGAAATAAGTCAAAATAATTTGAACTGCAGAGGCAACGATCAAAGCGCCGGTCGCGGTATAGATGTCGTACATCTTATAAAGCGCAAAGAAAATAATGAGAGGAATGAAATCAAGAATTTGTTTCATGAGACACTGACTATCCAGTTAGTTGAGTTGCTGACAGTCTAACGAAAACTGTCTCGATGCTAAATAGCTCGAGACAATTGGGTGCCAATTAATTCAATCTAACCACTCATCGTGTTTAAAGAGTTGAAGCAGGTTATCGCATTGACGAGGTTTGATAGCGAGGTATCAGCTTTTTGATATCTTCAAGGTAACCTTCGCTCTTTAAGCTGTCTAAGGTGTTTTCGAGCTCTTGCTCACTCATGGCAAAACATGTCGATTTACCGGTCGTTAAGTCGAGATACTCGTGATATTCACGCTCTGTGAAGTGGCCAATTCTGTCCATTAATAGGGTTTTAATTCCATGGTGAATCAAGCCGTAATACGTATGTCTTTGTAAGGTCATAGCCTATCCTCCGTGACAAGCTGCAGTGAAACTGGTGCAACCTGCTGTATATTGGTTGGGTTATCTATGACAAAGCAACTCGAATGCCATTTTCTCCAACGGAACAGAATAAATTCCCGGCTAAATAGAATTGAACTTCTTTTCAAATAGTTAAAGGAAGGTACGTTCTATTCTCTGACAATCAATACGAAACAGACATCAAATAGTTTCATTTTGAGAACGGAAAAATTCTCATTATGACGCTCTCCTGCCGCTTATAAAGAGGCCTACCAACAATGATTGCCGCTAATCGACGAGCCAATCAACAAGCGTAGATAAGGATGTATTTTGTCGATTCTTGGGTTGCAGCAAGAAGTAACCATTTCCAGAGAAAACACTGCCTTCACTCACTTTTACCAATCTACCTAAATCAATATCTTGCTTGGCCAGTGTGATGTCGCCTATGGCAATGCCAAACCCTTGAATGGCGGCGTTCATAGCTTGATCGAGTGTTGCGAATTGTTGGTTGTTCTTGCTTGAAAGGTCGTGGCTGCCTATGTGCTCTAACCAAAGTCGCCAATCACTTTGCTCATTGTTGGCGTGTAGCCAAGTGTATTGGGCAAGCTTGTGTGGCTTGATGATGGTCGATGCGTCGTCGACAAGATGGCTCTGTGTAATGCTTTGTGCTTGGCAAACGGGCGCTAGCTGCTCGTTAAACAATAATTGGCTGATAATCGATTGTTGGTTTGGCTTCTTACCATAGGTAATTACGGCGTCAAACGGATCAAAGCTTGGTTCGAAGACGTGCTTGATGGTCGACGTCAGTTCGACATCAATTTCAGGATAGGCTTGCTGAAAAGACATCAACTTAGGTAGTAGCCAAGAGGTAATACAGCTCGGTGCGTTGAGTTTGATCTTAGACGGAGAGCTAGCCACTTGATTTAGAGCCGATTGCAGCTGATGAATCGTTCCTTGTATCAGGGGAACCAGTTCTTCTCCTTTCGGCGTTAAAGACAATCCGCGAGCATGGCGATAGAAGAGATCACAGCCAAGGCTTTCTTCAAACGACAATACCTGACGACTCACTGCACCTTGCGTAACATTGAGCTCATGTGCCGCGCGTGTAAAGTTGAGGTGCCTTGCCGTAGACAAAAACGCGAGCAAGGTTTTGGTTGAAGGAAGTGTGCGATTCATATCTTTACCTATGACTTTTTATCATGGCTATTATGTGATTATTTCGATTCATTTATCAATAGTGTTCTGTTTGAATGTAAATACTTAATCATCATTTGTGATTCAATATGTGTATAAGTCACATTTTTTGAATATGAAGGCAATGATGAAGACATTGTGATTTTGTGAAAGGGATAGCTTCTTGACATCTTTTATTGATAGCTTAGTGCCTCAGGCTGTAAAAAAATTAATACCTTATCAATCGGCAAGAAGAATTGGTGGTGATGGACGTGTCTGGCTAAACGCCAATGAATTGGAACGCTCGCTGTTTCAAGGAGAAGCAAGTCACAACCGATACCCAGACTTCTTACCACAAGATATTGCTAAGGCTTATCAAGATTACTGTAGTACCGATGCCGCGACTGTGGCTGTTCGTGGTGCAGATGAAGCGATTGATTTGCTGATCAGAACATTCTGTAAACCGGCGTGCGACAACATACTTATCTGCTCTCCAACGTATGCGATGTATGAGTTTTGCGCTGATGCATTAGCGATTAATACCTTGGACTCTCCATTGCAGGAAGACTTTAGCCTGAACGTCGCTGATATTGTGAATAAGGCAAAACTGGCGAATATCGTGTTTCTTTGCTCACCAAACAATCCAACGGGCAATGTGATTCCTAAATCGGATTTGATTCAGGTACTGGAAGGCACGACTGGAAAATCTCTAGTGGTCGTCGATGAAGCGTATATCGAATTTGAACCACAAACGTCAGCCGTTAGCCTTATTGAGCGTTATCCGAACTTGGTTGTGATTCGCACCTTGTCTAAGGCATTTGGACTGGCTGCGGTTCGTTGTGGTTTTATCTTAGCGAGTCAAAATGTGATGCAGTATGTCGCGAAGCTGATTCCACCGTATCCGATGCCAGATTGCTCATCTCAAATCGTGCTAGACGCTTTGTCCGATGAACGAGTCTCAGTGATGCAAGACGCGACGCAAAAGCTGGTTGAACTACGTAACTGGTTTGCTTGTGAGCTAACGCGGTTTGATTTCATCGAGTCTGTTTACCCTTCATCGACAAACTTCATTTTGCTGCGTCAAAAAGCAGGGCACCAAGTGTTCAGTGTCTTGGCGAAGGACGGCATTGTGACAAGGAACCAAAACCATGAACCGGCTTTGCGTAACTGTGTTCGAATCAGTATTGGTAGCCAAGAGAGCATGCTAGAAGTGATAACGTCACTAACACGTTACCAAACCGAATTAGAACAGAGTCAACAAGGCAAACAAATTCAACAAGCTCAACATAAAGAAATTCAATCTCAACTCGATAAAGATCATATCTAGGATGGCAATGATGAAAAAGTTAATACTAGGACTCGCTTGTGCGGCCGCTTTACTTGGTACAACGGTACAGGCGAAAGAAATCCGTTTGGCGTCGGACTTTACGTATCCGCCATTCAACTATAAAAACAGTGACGGTGTACCTGTCGGGTTTGATATTGAGATAGCTGATGCCTTGTGTGAGCAAGCTAAACTCGATTGTACTTGGGTTTCACAAAGCTGGGACTCGCTAATTCCAAGTTTGTTGGCAAGAAAGTCAGATGTGATCATGGCTTCAATGCGTATTACCGAAGAGCGTAAGCGCAAGATTTTATTTACTGATAAGTACTACCAAACACCAGCCGTATTTGTTGCTGCCAAAAGCGCAGAATTCAGCGTTGATGAGGCAGGCTTAGCGGGCAAAACCATCGGTGTTCAGCAAGGTACGATTCACGATCGCTACGTAACCGACAAGTTTGGCAGTGTTGCCAACATTAAGCGTTACACAGGGCAAGACGAAGTGTATCTGGATCTGCAAAACGGTCGCTTAGATCTAACCTTCGGCAACTCGGATCAACTGTCATTAGCTTTCTTAGATAAAAAAGAAGGTGAGGGCTTTGAATTTAAAGGTAAAGCAGTAACCGACAAAGCCTACATTGGCGAGGGTACGGCGTTAGCACTAAGAAAGCAGGATTCAAAACTGGCGAAACAATTCAATGCCGCGATTGAAGAGATCAGAGCGAACGGTACTTACGACAAGATCGCCGCTAAGTACTTTACGTTTGATATCTATGGCGCTGATTTGTAATTCGTCTAACGCCTAAAAATTAGAACACCAAAAACAAAAATCCGAGGGCTGTGAAGCTCTCGGATTTTTGTTACAAATAATTCGTCTTAGTAAGATTCCCACCGTTGTCTTTATCCCTGCTTATCCACTCTTGTTCCATACGCTCAGCCTAAAACCTTACCTCGACCACCTCAGAAATCGCCGTTCACGATTCGCTTTTTCAATCGATGAGACCTTCTTTGTCCGTGCTTAATTACTGATTTTAAGATCTTAAAATAACACAAATTTGCGCGTGATTTTTGCTAATAGACTGTTCTAAAAGCAGTTGAAAGCGCTCGGAATTCCCCAAAAATCCGAAGTTAGACTGCTTAATGGTCTAATTGGTGCCAAATATGATTGGTATCACAATCAATTCAGCTCTCTGGCAAATAGATGAACCTTAGCTCACAAAATATACACATAGTATTGTAATACAAAATATATGAAGGTAAGAATATTGTAATGAAACGTTACTGCTATGAGCGATGTGCAATTGAACGTTAGATTTCAAACTTAGCTATAGCGTTGCATATAAAACTGTACCTCTTACAAAATGGATTCTGGAGAAGAACATGAAAAAACACCTACTGACGATTGCAGCGGCTTCAATTCTGATGGCATTTGGCGCTCAAGCAAAAACTTTGACGTTAGGGCATGCAATGTCATTAGAAAGCGCAGCTCACCAAGGCATGGTGATCATGGCTGATAAAGTGAAAGAAAAATCGAATGGTGAACTTACGATTAAGATCTTTCCAAACGGTCAATTAGGCTCTGAACGTGACCAAGCGGAGCAAGTTGTTACTGGCGCGATTGATATGGCCAAAATCAATGGTGGATTAGCCGAATCTTTTGAACCAACGTTTAAGGTTAATGCACTGCCTTTCTTATTCCGTGACGTTCCACATATGAGAACGTTCATGCGAAGTGAAGCTGCACAAGAGATGTTGGTTTCAAGTGAAGGTAAAGGCTTCATCGGTCTTACATTCTATGACTCAGGCACACGTAGCTTCTACGCTAAGAAAGCCATCAACTCACCAGCTGATCTAGCTGGCATGAAAGTTCGAGTTCCTGGCTCTCCAACGATGATGGAAATGGTCAACCTACTTGGTGGTAAAGCAACGCCTGTACCTTTCAATGAGGTATACACGGCATTGCAACAAGGTGTAATTGACGGTGCTGAAAATAATATTTCTAGCTTAGTTGAAATGAAACACAGCGAAGTTGCCAAATTTTACTCTATGGACCAGCACATGATGACACCTGACGTGATCATCATTTCAGAATACAAATGGGGTTCATTAACGGCAGAAGAGCAAAAAATCTTAAAAGAAGCTGCTGCTGAGTCTCTTGAAGAGCAGATCAAAATCTGGGACGCAACAGATGACATGAACAAAGAGAAAGGAATGAAAGCAGGCGTAACGTTTGTTGATGTTGATAAAGCCCCGTTCCGTGCCGCTGTTAAACCTATGATTGATGAAGCCAAAAAAGACCCTAAATTAGCTTCATTCATTGAAAAAATTGAAGTTCTGTAATCAGTCTTAGTGAAAATATAATTTTGCCTTGGCTTTGCTAAGGCAAAATTTTTTGAGGTATCACACCATGTTAGCAACTTTCAGAAACCTACTTGATAGGTTGATTCTTTTTGTCTCTTCTTTTGCATTAATGTTACTTGTCGTTACTGTCACTTGGCAGGTTTTTAGTCGCTATGTTTTGAATGACCCAAGTAACTGGACTGATGAACTTGCTCGTTATGCGATGGTATGGCTTGGCTTATTAGGAGCAAGCTACTTATTCGGTATCAAAGGACACTTAGCAATAACGTTATTGGATGGTTATCTTAAGGGTAAAGCACATATCGCATTACATGTACTCATCAATATCATTTCTGGCGCATTTGTATTTCTAGCAATGCTTCAAGGTGGCATCGCCCTAATGGGAAGAACCACACAACAACTCTCTCCAGCACTGCAATTACCGATGTCGACGGTTTATTCAATATTGCCGATTTCAGCCGTTATTATCCTCATCTATTTGGTCATGAATACGTTTGATCTTTTTTGTGAACCCAACAAAAAGTAAGTTATAAAAGGACTCTATATTATGGATTTGTCCATTGGTGTTTGGCTGCTAGGCCTATTCTTATTCATGATCGCGATAAGCATGCCGATTGCGATTGCAATTGCCATGTCATCTTTAACCATCATGTATTTCATTTTGCCGTTTGAAGTCGCCAGTATTACTGCGGGTCAAAAAATTATTACCGGTATTGATAGTTTCAGTTTATTAGCAATCCCTTTCTTTATCCTCGCTGGCAATATAATGAATGTGGGTGGTATCGCTAGTCGGCTTATCAACCTTGCAAAGCTCTTGGTTGGTTGGATCCCTGGCTCACTTTTTCACGTTAACATCTTTGCAAATATGATGTTTGGCGCTGTTTCAGGATCAGCCGTTGCAGCAGCAGCTGCAGTAGGTAAAACCTTAGGCCCTGAATTAGAAAAAGATGGTTATGATAAAAACTTAGCAACAGCAGTAAACGTTGCATCTTGCCCGGCAGGCTTACTAATACCGCCGAGTAATTCATTGATCGTATTTTCAGTGGTATCGGGTGGAACATCCGTAGCGGCGTTGTTTATCGCAGGTTATGTCCCAGGTATTTTAATGGGTTTAAGTTGTATGGTCGTAGCCTATTTCATCGCTAAAAAGAAAGGCTACAAAACAAGTGCGAATGACGGCTTTACAACGAAAGATGTGCTGAATATTGTTTGGCAAGCAACACCAAGCTTAGGGCTTATTGTTGTTGTTATTGGCGGTATTATTGGTGGGATTTTCACTGCAACAGAAGGGGCATGTATAGCGGTTCTATACTCTTTTATACTGTCACTCTGTTACCGAACCCTCAAATGGGCACACTTCCCGATAATTTGTAGAGAAACGGTTCAGGTTACTGGCATTATGCTGTTCTTGATTGGTGCTTCAACCATCATGTCATGGGCAATGGCGTTTACCGGTCTACCAACCATGATCAGCGATTGGATGCTCTCTATTTCAGATAATCCGATTATCATCTTTATTCTGATGAATCTGATCCTACTGATTGTGGGTATGTTTATGGATCTTACGCCTGCCGTATTGATCTTTACCCCTATTTTTATGCCGATTGCTGAGCATTTAGGCATGCATCCAATTCACTTTGCGATGATGATTATTTTCAACTTATGTATTGGCATTGCAACGCCACCCGTTGGTACGGCGCTATTTGTAGGTTGTAGTGTCAGTGGCTCCAAGATTGAGAATGTTATAAGAAGTATCATGCCGTTTTGTGCCGTATTGATCGTCACACTGTTGGCCATTACTTTTATTCCTGAAATTAGTTTGGCTCTGCCTCGTGCGTTTGGATTAATCAATTAGCCTTACAAGGGTAAGATTTACCGAATCAATATCGATCATTACCTAATAAAAAACCGCCTCATGAAGGCGGTTTATTTATCAATCAAACTGAAGCTTAATATTACGCTTGCTGTTTTTGTAGCTCAGCTTCTTTCGCTTCGTCTTCGATTAGAGAATCAACGATGACTGCACATGCTGCATCACCAGTGATGTTCAGAGCAGTACGGATCATGTCGAAGATACGATCTAGAGCGAACAACAGAGGTAGACCTTCAATAGGGATACCAGCCGCTAGAAGAACCGCAACTACTAGGAAAGAAGGACCTGGAACACCTGCTTGACCAACTGCACCTAGAGTCGACGTTACGATGATAGCAATGTAAGCGCCCATAGACAGGTCGATGTTGAACAGCTGTGCGAAGAAGATAGCAACTAGGCCGTAGTAAATTGCGTTACCAGACATGTTGATCGTCGCACCAAGTGGCAGAACGAATGAAGCCGTAGAGTTACGAACACCAAGTTCTTTCTCTACCGTTTCCATTGTTACTGGCAGTGTCGCCATTGAAGAGGCTGTTGATAGTGCAACCGCTTGAGGTTTCTTCATTGCCACTAGGAACTTCTTAGCTGAAGTCTTAGTGAAGATTTGAATCATCAGTGGGTATGCCACAAAGCCGAAGATAAGAATCGCAGCAATGTAGACAATGAACAGCTTGAACACGACCATAAGTGCGCCAAAGCCGAATGTACCGACGGCTTCTGCCATTAGGCCGAATACGCCAAGTGGTGCAATGATCATAACCTTGTTGATCATCCAAACCATAGCGTCAACAATCGCGTTTACGCCATTGATGATTGGGTCACGTTTTTCTTTCGCTTGTTTAGAAATCGCAATACCGAAGAATAAGCAGAAAACGAGAATTTGCAGAATGTTAGCTTCGTTCAGTGATTGGAAAACGTTGGTCGGGATCATGCCCGTGATGGTTGCCCAGAACGTTGGAAGTTCGCCTTTCGCAGCGTATTCAGAAGAGAACATACCTTCAACGCCAGAAACATCGATACCACGACCCGGTTCGAATACTTCACCCATTACAAGCGCTAGTGCTACAGCAAGTGCAGACGTTAGTGCAAAGTAACCCAGTGTAACCACACCAACTTTACCTGCTGATGAGCTATTACCTAGACCTGCAGCACCTGACATTAGGGCGACTGCGACTAGAGGAATAACCAGCATCTTGATTAAATTGATGAAGATTGCGCCCAGTGGAGCGAACATTGTTGCGCTGTCACCCATCATTGCACCGACAGCGGTACCGATGATCATTGCAATAACGACTTGAACGCCGATGTTGCTTAGTAAACTCTTTTCTTTTAACACTTCCATAACCTCTGTGCTACTAAATATAAAAATCCCAGAACTACTCACCAATGTACGATGTACCATTGGATTAATATTTCGCGAGAAGTTTTACACGTATCTTTTACATTTATCAATATGAGCAGAGATGAAAGAACACCAAAAAGCAGTAATCAAATGTCATTTGATGATTTTTCACACTAAAGCAAACGTTTGCTTTTTGATTTGTCATTATTTTTATAAATGGTGGTGATGTTTTGGTGGGGTATTATAGGTGTGCTACAGGTTTGTATGAGGTGTTGTTTTTATCAGAAATTTAACAATTGAGAGGGTTTGGACGTGTTCTCGGAGAAAAACTCCCACAGCGCTAATTATCGCACTAGTGGGAGCCTATTTATTATTTTTGCGTTGCCGCTTTCATTGGCGTAACAAACTCAGCAAGTGCTTTAAGCATTGCTTCTGGTTGTTCAACGTTGTTTTCAATGATTTTCACAACCGCAGAGCCAGAGATAGCACCAGCAGCGCCAGCTTCGATGGCTTCTTTTACTTGCTCAGGAGCAGAGATACCGAAACCAAGCAGTGCTGGTGGCGCATCAAACTTGTTCAAACGGTCAAGTAGGGCTGTCACAGGCATGTTTGCTTTGGTTTCTGCACCCGTTACGCCAGCACGAGAAAGTAGGTAAGTGTAACCACCACCTAGCTCAGAAACCGATTGAAGCGTCTCATCACTTGCTGTTGGTGGAGCAATAAATATTGGGTGAATACCAAACTTCTTAGCTGCAGCAACAAACTCGCCACTCTCGTTGGTTGGTACATCAGCAATCAATACTGAATCGATACCTGCATTCGCACAACGCTCGTAGAAGTTCTCGATACCACGTGCGTACACCAAGTTTGCGTACATCAGTAGGCCGATTGGCAGATCTGGGTATTTAGCACGAATTTGACCAATAAGATCAAAACACACATCTGGCGTTACTTTTGAATCTAACGCACGAATGTTTGCACCTTGGATTGTCGGGCCATCTGCAAGCGGATCTGAGAATGGAATACCAAGTTCAAGTGCATCAGCACCCGCTTCAACGAGTGTTTCCATGATCTTAAGAGACTGCTGAGGGTTAGGATCGCCAACCGTTACGAATGGTACAAATGCGCCCTGATTCTTTTCAGCTAAGCGAGTGAAGAGTGATTGATAGCGATCCATTATAATGCTCCTTTCTCTTTAAGAATGTCGTGTACAGAGAAGATGTCTTTATCACCACGACCAGATAGATTAACCACTAATAGCTGTTCTTTCTCTGGGTCATCGTGAGCCATTTTAACAGCATGAGCCAAAGCATGAGATGACTCTAGCGCTGCGATAATACCTTCTTTACGTGCAATCAATTGGAACGCTTCTAGCGCTTCGTCGTCGGTCACGTTGTCGTATTCAGCACGGCCAATAGCATTTAGGTGCGCGTGTTGAGGACCAACTGATGGGAAGTCTAGACCCGCAGATACAGAGTAAGACTCTTCTACTTGGCCGTTCTCATCTTGCATCAGTGGCGCTTTCATGCCGAAGAAGATACCGGTTTTACCGTGCTTAAGCGGCGCGCCGTGTTGGTCGGTATCAATACCTTTACCAGCCGGCTCTACACCGATTAGGCGAACAGTTTCTTCTTCAATGAAATCCGCAAACATACCGATAGCGTTCGAACCACCGCCGACACAAGCGATAACCGCATCAGGAAGGCGACCTTCACGAGCTAGAATTTGGTTCTTCGTTTCTTCACCAATCATGCGTTGGAAATCACGAACAATCGTTGGGAATGGGTGAGGACCCGCTGCAGTACCCAATAGGTAATGCGCGTCTTCATAAGTTGCAGACCAGTCACGTAGTGCTTCGTTACACGCATCTTTTAGCGTTGAAGAGCCAGAATGAACAGGGATAACCTCTGCGCCCATTAGCTTCATACGGAACACGTTCGGGCTTTGACGTTCAACGTCTTTTGCACCCATGTAAACACGACACTTAAGACCTAGTAGAGCACACGCTAGAGCCGTTGCCACACCGTGTTGGCCTGCGCCAGTTTCAGCGATGATTTCCTGCTTACCCATACGTTTTGCTAGCAATGCTTGACCAAGAACTTGGTTTGTCTTGTGAGCACCGCCGTGAAGTAGATCTTCACGCTTTAGGTACAGTTTTGTTTTTGTACCTTTTGTTAGGTTGCGTGCTAGCGTTAGTGCCGTTGGACGACCAGCGTACTCTTGAAGAAGCGTCATGAATTCGCTGCGGAACTCAGGATCGGCTTGTGCATCGATAAATGCTTGTTCAAGTTGGTCTAGTGCTGGCACTAGGATCTGCGGTACGTATTGACCACCGTATTCACCAAAGTAGGCATCGAGTTTAGCCATTGTGTTATTCCTTCAATTCTACTGATGTGTATTCACACCAAGTCATTTAATCTTGTTTGAGCTTCGCAAAAGGCAAAGCTCACAAATATGTTTTTAGTTTCTGCTTTCTAATTTCTAGCGCCGAGCTTGGACTAGTAATTACGAATCGCAGCAAAAGCACGTTGCAGTTTGTCTGCGTCTTTTTTGCCTGGAGCAGATTCAACACCAGAGTTTAGGTCTAATCCTAAGCAACCCAACTTAGCCGCTTGGTTAGCATTTTCTGGGGTTAGACCACCCGCCAACATGATTGCGCTTTGGTTGTTGATTAGGTTCCAATCGAACACTTGGCCTGTGCCACCAGTTTGAGAACCCACTTTAGTATCTAGCAGGTGACGAGTCACGTTGCTTTCCAGTAATTCTGGTAGCGAGCTCTCAGCATCGGGAGAAACACCGTAAGCTTTCCAAATCTCAACGCTTTCAGGTAGTGACTGTTTTAGCTCATCGACAAACGCTTGAGACTCATCACCGTGCAATTGCACAGCGAACAGGCCTAGCTCAGAAACCGTTTTCGCAACGTCAGTAACGCTGTGGTTTTGGAACACACCCACGTAGTTCAAAGGTGCGCCGCTCATAGTCAAACGAGCCGCTTCGATATCCAAATGACGCTTAGATGCTTCAACGAATATCAGACCACCGAATACCGCACCAGCTTGATAAGCCTTTGCTGCATCGTCAGAGTGAGTTAAACCACACACCTTGTTTTCACCCAGTGTTACTTTGCGTACCGCAAGCTCGAGGTTCTTCTCTGCCATTAGAGAGCTACCGATTAGGAAGCCATCTGCAAACGTTGAAAGGTCACGAACTTGTTGATGTGTGTAGATGCCAGACTCTGAAATCACAACTGCGTTTGGAGCCAGTTCGCGAATCAGCGGCGCCAACTCTTTAGTACGGTTCAAATCAGTCGAAAGGTCACGAAGATTACGGTTGTTAATGCCGATCACCTTAGCGTTTAGAGCGACTGCACGGTGAAGCTCTTCTTCGTTGCTGACTTCGGTCAATACACCCATGTTGAGTGAGTGAGCGACTTCCGCCAGCGCTTTGTACTCTTCGTCATCTAATACCGATAGCATTAACAAGATAGCATCAGCTGAGTAATGACGAGCTAGATACACTTGGTAGGTATCAACCATGAAGTCTTTACACAGGATAGGCTGCTTAGCAATGCTGCGAACTTTAGGTAAAAACTCAAAGTCACCTTGGAAGTACTTCTCGTCTGTCAGCACAGAAATCGCGTTTGCGTGGTTGTTGTAAACAGAAGCAATGTAGTCGAGGTCAAACTCGTCACGGATTAAACCTTTTGACGGAGAGGCCTTTTTACATTCAGTGATGAAAACCGTTTGTTCTCCGCTCAGAGCGTCATAAAAGCTGCGGTCTGTTGCAGTTAGTGACGCTTTAAACTCGTCTAATGGTTGAGTCTGCTTACGTGCTTCAACCCATTGGTATTTATCACGAACGATTTTTGCTAATACTTCCGCCATTTCAGCTTCTTTGACTGAAACGTGGGTCGACAGTTTATCGGTAGTCTGTGTCATGTTCTTTGTCTCGATTCGTCGTTCGTTAGGCGTGTGCAGCAAGCTTTTGTACAAGCTCGTATGCTTTGCCAGAGTTCATCGCGTCAATTGCTTGCTGTGCGTTGGCTTTTAGGTCTTCGTGACCAAACAGACGCATCAGTAGAGCAACGTTGACTGCCACTGCGCCAACTTGAGCATCAGTGCCTTTACCCGTCAGGATATCGGTTGTGATGGCTTTGTTCTCTTCTGGCTCGCCGCCCTTGATTGCTTCAAGAGGGTGAGTGTTCAGGCCAAAGTCTGCCGGTGTCACTGTGTACTCGTGAATTTTGCCATCTTTAATTTCAGCAACGATTGTCTCGCCATGAATAGCCACTTCATCAAGGCCACTGCCATGCACAACGGCAGCACGCTTCATACCCATTTGCAGCATGGTTTCCGCGATAGGGCGGACGAGCTCTTTGCTGTAAACACCCATTAACTCGATGTTAGGGCGAGCAGGGTTAATCAGTGGGCCAAGAATATTGAAGATAGTGCGCGTTTTCATCGTCTGACGAACAGGCATCGCGTGACGTACACCGACGTGATATTGCGGAGCAAATAGGAATGCTACGCCAAGCTCGTCGACTGCAGTACGAGTGTCTTCTGCTGTCATCGCTAGGTTAATACCGAACGAATCCAGTAGGTCAGAAGAGCCTGATTTGCTCGATACGCTGCGGTTACCGTGCTTCGCGACTTTTAAGCCACACGCTGCGGCAACAAATGCAGAAGTCGTCGAGATATTGATGGTGTTGTGACCGTCGCCACCTGTACCTACGATGTCTGCGAAATCGTAATCAGGGCGCGGGAACGGGTTTGCATTCGCAAGTAGTGCTTTTGCTGCGCCTGCAATTTCATCGGGCGTTTCGCCTTTGATTTTCAGTGCAGTTAGCGCAGAAGCCATCAAGATTGGGTCTAGTTCACCCTTGATGATCACATCAAATAACTGTTGGCTTTCTTCTTGAGTAAGAGACTGCTGTTCGTAAAGTTTATTAATCTGTTCCATGATCGTTTCCTATTTTCCAGTCTTTTCAAGGCGAAGAGGTTTCTCAAGAGCCCATTCGATAGCGTTTGCTAGAAGCGTTGCACCGTAGGTCGTCATAATTGATTCAGGGTGGAATTGGAATCCACACACCTTGTCTTGTTCTTGAACCACAGACATCACCAAATCATCTACTTCAGCGGTCACCGTTAGGCTATCAGATACATGCGTTGCCACTAAAGAGTGGTAGCGAGCGATAGCCAATGGCGAAGGTAAGCCTTGGTAAGTCGCATGGTTTTGGTGTTCCATCATCGACACCTTACCATGAATGATTTCGCCAGCGCCTGCAACGGTGCCGCCATAGGCTTCAACAATCGCTTGGTGGCCTAAGCAAATACCAATCATTGGCACTTTACCTTTTAGAAGCTGAATCAGCTCTGGCATACAGCCCGCATCTGCTGGAGCGCCAGGGCCTGGTGAAAGCAGTGCAACAGGGTTGTCTAGTTCGTTGATCGCCGCTTCAACTACTTTTGCAGGAATGTTGTTACGGTAAATTTTTACGCTGTGACCTAATGAACGAAATTGGTCTACAAGGTTGTAAGTGAACGAGTCGAAGTTATCGATGAATACAATATCAGCCATGATTACGACTCCTTCTTATTTGTTAGGTTCTTAGTATGAGCTGCTTGAATCGCTGAGATAACCGCTTGTGCTTTGCCGCGAGTTTCATCGGCTTCTGCTTGTGGGTCTGAATCGAATACCACACCAGCGCCAGCTTGTACTTGTGCTACGCCATCTTCAACGTAAGCAGAGCGAATTACGATACAAGTATCTAGAGTCCCTTCACCGGTTAGATAACCGACTGCACCACCGTAGCTACCACGACGCGTTTTTTCTACGTCACGAATAAGCTGCATTGCGCGGATTTTTGGTGCGCCCGTTAGCGTACCCATGTTCATACAAGCTTGGTAAGCGTGTAGAGCATCTAAGTCTTCACGGAGCTGACCAACAACACGAGAAACTAAGTGCATTACATGGCTGTAGCGGTCAACTTTTAGCAAGTCTGCTACGTGGCGAGTGCCAGCTTCGGCAATACGCGCAACATCGTTACGTGCTAGGTCGACTAGCATCATGTGCTCGGCGTTTTCTTTCTTGTCGGTACGCAGTTCAAGCTCGATACGGCTGTCTAGGTCGAAATCGATTTGACCGTCAGGGCGCTTACCACGACGACGAGTACCAGCAATAGGGTAGATCTCAATTTGGTTGGTTTCTGTTTCGTATTTCAGAGCGCTTTCTGGAGAAGCACCGAACAGAGTAAACAACTCGTCTTGCATGTAGAACATGTAAGGGCTTGGGTTACTTTGTTTGAGTTCTTTATAAGCCGCCAGTGGAGCAGGGCAAGGTAGAGTAAAGCGGCGTGAAGGTACCACTTGGAATACATCGCCTTTAACTACGTACTCTTTTAGGTCACGAACCGTTTGACAGAAATCTTCATCAGAAACGCTTGGTACCGCTTCCACGTTGTCTAGTGGCGTCACTTCCGTGATGGCTTTCAGTGACTGACATTGTGTTTGAATGTCGGCTAGACGGTCAGTTAATTGCGCTTTGATGTTGTCATCTTGAGCAAATAAGCTCGCGTGAAGTAGGCCTTCGTTCTCTTGGTGATCGAAACGCAATAGTGTTTCAGCTACGTAGAATACAAAGTCAGGACAATTGTTGGTTGCTTCAGCATCACCTAGTGGCTCAAAGTTTGCCACGATGTCGTAAGCGAATAAGCCCGCCATGAATAATGCGTGTTTGTTATCCGCGTCTTGCTCAAAGCTGTGCTGAACCAAACGCAGTGCATCGAATGAAGAGGCTTCTCTTAAACGTGAGTCTTCGTCTAATTCGTTGCTTGGTTCGATAAAAGTCAGCGTCAAAACGTTATCAGTAAGGTCAGATTTAATTTCTGCTTTCACGTTTTGAGTGAGATGTTCGATAAGCGCTTGACCGTTTTCAGTCAATGCTTGAAAGGTTACTTCATGTCCGCGACATACGATGCGAACAGCAGAGTCGATAAGGAGTAGGCTTGTCAGGTTCTGTTTAGATTCAATCTCGGCAGATTCCAACAAAAGACTATCAGTTTTGTTTTCACACAAAGTATGAAAAACGCTGGTTGGATCTTGCGAGTAAGGAACTGAGGAATTGATGACCTCAATGGTTCCCAGCTTTTTGATTTCAATGGCCTTGTTCACAAGACCTCCTTTATGATTCTTTAAATTTCCTGCCGTACATAGTCGCATAAAGATACCTTTCACCCAATCTAGAATATGGTCAATTCGATGATTTGTTAGTCAGTTGAATGTGAGATGTTCGACAAATTAAAAAGCCCGCTATTAAAGCGGGCTTAGTGATAACTTTTTTATAAACAAACTGTTTAACTAGAAGTACACGTTAGCCCACCAAGAACTTGTCCAAGTGCGCCACCAATTAAGCTCTGAACTTGCTTCTACTGAAGAAAGTTCTAAAACTTTATCTTTATGGTTTTGGTTAAATTCTTGTAACATGGTGAACCTATCAAATGTGATACTTCGTATTTGTGTACTAGTTAACTAGTTTTCTGCTTGCGGGTCAAGTGTGTTGACACAAATATAACGATAAAAATTGAAAACAATGAAAAAGAATATATGAGAATTGATCTACATAGTCATACAACAGCCTCAGATGGCCGACTTACTCCACCTGAGCTAATTGACCGAGCGCTTGGCTTTAACATCGAAGCGCTAGCGATTACAGATCATGACACGACTGATGGGCTTGCTGAAGCACGCAACTATATTGCTGATAACAATCTTCCTATTCAGCTGATCAACGGCATTGAGATTTCGACTGTTTGGCAAAACAAAGATATCCATATTGTTGGGTTAAACGTTGATCCTGAGTCACCAGAACTCAAAGCGCTCATTGAGCGACAGAAGCAACACCGTATTGGACGTGCAGAGATGATTGCTCAACGTCTTGAGAAAGCGACTCGTGAAGGGGTGCTAGAAGAAGTTAAATTGATTGCGGGTGATGCACCAATTACTCGAGCACACTTTGCGAAATGGTTAGTCGACAATGGCTACGCGAAAACCATGCAGCAGGTGTTTAAAAAGTTTCTTACTCGCAATAACCCAGGTTATGTGCCGCCAACGTGGTGTTCAATGAGTGATGCTGTCACGGCTATTCATGCCGCTGGTGGACAAGCCGTACTCGCTCACCCTGGGCGATATGGACTTACAGCCAAGTGGGTTAAGCGCCTGCTAGCGGCATTTGTTGAAGCGAAAGGGGATGCGATGGAAGTAGCTCAACCTCAGCAAGCGCAACAAGAAAGACGCACACTCGCGGATTATGCTATACAATACAAACTATTAGCCTCCCAAGGCAGTGATTTCCATTACCCATCTCCGTGGATGGAACTTGGACGCAATCTCTGGCTACCTTCTGGGGTCGAAGAAGTATGGAAAGATTGGGAGTTTCAAACGGTTTCACCATCTGAATAGTCTTTAGGTGAGCCAGCTCCTTCTGATGATAGAGTCGAGAGATTCGATAACGAGGATCAACAATGAGCCAGTTTTTTTATGTACACCCAGATAACCCACAAGCACGCTTAATTACTCAAGCGGTTGCGATTATTCGCAATGGCGGCGTTGTGGTTTATCCAACAGATTCCGGTTATGCGCTGGGCTGTCAGCTTGAAAACAAACAAGCACTTGAACGTATCTGTAAAATTCGTCGCATCGATGACAAGCACAATTTCACCTTGTTATGCCGTGATCTTTCTGAATTATCACTGTATGCACGCGTCGATAACGTGGCTTTCCGTCTACTGAAAGCACATACACCAGGTGCTTACACGTTTATCTTTAAAGCAACCAAAGAAGTGCCAAAGCGTTTGATGAACGCCAAGCGTAAAACGATTGGTATTCGTGTCCCAGACAACAAGATTGCACTCGACCTTTTGGAAGCGATGGGTGAACCATTAATGTCGACGTCTCTGATTCTACCGGGTAACGAGACTACGGAGTCGGATCCAGAAGAAATTCGTGACAGCCTAGAACATGCGGTTGATGTCATTTTGAATGGCGGTTACTTAGGTGAGCAACCGACGACCGTTATTGACTTCAGTGACGATGATGCCGTGGTTCTACGTCGTGGTGCTGGCGATCCTGCGCCGTTTGAATAATCGCTTTACTGATTAACAGTCTGTAACGATACAGCAAACCTGCCACAGTAAATAACAAGTGCTTTTTGGCAGGTTATTTGCGATAATACGCGACCGCGATTTGGTCGCGAAAAATTCATTCGACGTCTGTGAAGACGACAATTAGGTAGAAAAGAGTAAATGAGCGAAAAATTACAGAAGGTTTTAGCGCGAGCTGGTCACGGTTCTCGTCGTGAACTAGAAGGTTTAATCAAATCTGGTCGTGTAAGTGTTAACGGTCAAGTTGCGAAACTGGGCGAGCGTCTTGAAGACGAGAACTCAGTGATCCGTATCGATGGCCATACTGTTTCAGGCAAGGCTTCTGAAGAAGTGGTTTGTCGTGTACTTGCTTACTACAAACCTGAAGGTGAGCTTTGTACTCGTCACGACCCTGAAGGCCGCCGTACTGTTTTCGATCGTCTACCTAAGATCCGTGGTTCTCGTTGGATTTCAGTTGGTCGTCTTGATGCAAACACATCAGGCCTTTTGCTTTTCACTACTGATGGTGAGCTTGCAAACCGTCTAATGCACCCAAGCCGTCAGGTTGAGCGTGAGTACCTAGTACGTGTATTCGGTGAAGTGACTGAGCAAAAAGTTAAAAACGTTACTCGTGGTGTACAACTAGAAGACGGCATGGCTCGTTTTGAAGATGTTGTTTACGCTGGTGGTGAAGGTATGAACCATACTTTCTACGTAGCGATTAACGAAGGTCGTAACCGTGAAGTTCGTCGTCTTTGGGAATCTCAAGAAACGACAGTAAGCCGCCTGAAACGTGTACGTTACGGTGATATCTACCTTGATAAGAAACTGCCTCGTGGCGGTTGGAAAGAGCTAGATCTTCAAGAAGTTAACTACCTGCGTGAGCTTGTTGAGCTTAAGCCTGAGAAAGAGACACTGTTGGATCTTGATCCTTCAAACACTTCTCGTAAGCGTGAGCGTTCTCGTAGCCAAAAAATTCGTCGTGCTGTTAAACGTCACGAAGAGCGTGCAAACGCACCAAAAGGCCGTAGCAACCAAACTAAGCGTAAGAAGCCTGCAACTCGCGGTACTACAACACCTGATTCAGGTCGTAGCGCTCCAGCTGCAAACAAAGGCAAACCTCAGGCTAACAAAAGTAAGCCTAAACTGAACAACGGTCGTCCGGCTAAACCAGCTAAGCCAAGAACACGTCAGTAATTACGTAATTTCTTACGCGTAAAGCTTCATTAGCTGAAAGCACTGAATACTAAAAAACCTGCTCATTGAGCAGGTTTTTTTACGTCTGGATAAATAGCAGATGCGGGATGCGAGTAACCGAGTATCGAAAACATGCTGCCATAAGTGACAGTAAGCGAGCTTTTCGCATCTCTTATCTCGTGTAGGCGCATCTATAATCTGCTCGTATCTCGTATCTCGT